>JBLIMI010000342.1:0-4961 GCA_047638655.1 Minisyncoccia bacterium
CTGCCGGCAGGCCCCGAGTTCCTACGCGAGTTGATCCGGCCCCTGGAGCTAGAACGGGTGGCGGGCGCCTTTGGGCGCATTCTGCCGCATTCCACGGACGACGCCCTGACCGCTCGAACCGTGCTTTCGGCCCCCGAAGCTTCGGCGCAGGAACGCTGCTTGCCGGAGCTTTCCTCGGCGGAGATCTGGAAATTGCCCGGGGACCAACGGGTGGAGCACCTGCGCTTCAACAACGTGGCTAGCGCCGTGCGCGCTGACGTCTTCCGCGCGACGGAATTTCCGGTGGTGCCCTTCGGGGAAGATCTGGCCTGGGCGGCGCGGGCCATCGAGGCCGGTTGGCGCGTGCGCTACGCACCCCTCAGCCTGGTCTACCACGCCCATCGCTACAACGCGTCCCAGGCCTTCGAGCGCTACCGTCTCGACGCCGCCTTCCACCGTGAAATTCACAGCCATTTGCTGCGGCCCAGCCTGTCCTCCGCCCTCAAGGGATTCCTGTACGAGATGGGCCAAGACTTGCGCTTCGTTTCCTCGTCAAAAGGCTTTGGATGGGGGGATTTGTGGCGATCTCCGGGCCTTCGCGGAGCCCAGGTGCTCGGACAATTCTGGGGAAGTCGGGGCTGGGGCAAGGACTTTTGGCCCCTGGTGGACCAGTCAGCAGGGGCTTCGAGCCGATGAGAGCTATCGCCCCTGGGCGTCAGCCTTTCTAATAGTCGCCCTTCGGTCCCCACGTTCCTCCCTTGATGCGCCCCATTCGATCCGTTTCCGTTCTCATGCCGACTTGGCGTGGGATGGAGTTTCTGCCCCGGGTGCTCGACGCCCTGGCGAATCAGGAGTGTGAATTGAAGTGGGACTTGCGGGTCGTCGATTCGAGTTCGGACGACGGAACTTGGGAGTACTTGCAAGAGCGGGCGACTGGCTTTCCAGTGTCCATGGAGCTAGAGCGCATCGACTCGGTGGAGTTCGATCACGGGGACACGCGCAACCTGTTGGCGGCGCGCTCGAATGGAGACTTGCTCGTCTTCCTGACCCAGGACGCCATCCCCTCGGACAAGCATTGGTTGCGCAAGCTCGCGAACAACTTTGCGAGCGAGGCCGTGGGTGCCGCCTATTGCCGCAACCTGCCCCGGCCGGATGCGGAACTGCTCACGACTGTTTTCAGCGACACCGATCCCGGCTACGTGGCGGGACGCCGGGAGGAACGCATCGCGAATCGAGCGGCTTACGAGAGTCTCGATCCCCACGCCCGGCGCTTGCTCTACAACTTCAATGACGTGGCTTCCGCCCTGCGTCGTGAGCTTTGGCAACGGCATCCGTTCCCGCGCACGAACTTCGGCGAAGACATCTTGATGGCGCGCGCCATGCTCGAGGCCGGCTTCACGGTGGTTTACGACGACGAGGCCACGGTGGAGCATTCCCACGACTACGGCCCGCAGGAAATGCGCAGTCGCGCGCGCATCGATGCTCAATTCAACGCGGAGTACCTCGATCGTGTTTGCGTGGGGTCCCTGAAGGACGCGCAAACGCTCGTGCAACGCCAGTTGGTGACGGATCGCGAGGCACTGATCCAGGCGGGAGTGGGAGGGCCGGAACTGGACAAGGCTTTGGTTCGGGCGAAGGACCTGCGCGTGGCCGCTTTCGAAGGACTCTACGAAGGTGGAACGAGCCAGGTTCGCAGGCCCGCATCGAAGATGCTCGCGGAGGAGGCGAAGCCCCTGCACATCCTGTACGTGGTGCACGGCTTCCCCCCGGACACCTGGGCCGGAACCGAGATCTACACTTACAACATCGCCAAGGAAATGGAGCGCCGCGGCTATCGCTGCACGATCCTGCACCGCGTGCCCGCGCAGAGCGCCGTGGCGGATGGTGGGGCGGCGGACTTCACCATCGAAGAGGCCGACTTTCAGGGTCTGCGCGTGTTGCGCTGGACGCATCGCTTGCAACACGAGTCCCTGCGGCACAGCTACCAACACCCGAAGGCGGAAGAAACCTTCGCGCGCTTGCTGCGCAACGAAAGCCCGGACCTGGTTCACTTTCAACACCTGATCCATTCCTCGGCCGGGTTGGTGCACGTGGCCAAGGCGGCGGGTCTGGCGACGATGGTTCACTGTCACGACTACTGGGCCCTTTGCGCGCGCGTGCAGTTGATTCGTCCCGATGGGGAACGCTGTGAGGGCAACCAGGGGCTCGGTTGCTACGCCTGCGTCAAGGAGAAGTCCTTGCCCCTCGTGAACACACTGGCGCGCCACAGCGCCATGGCCGGACCCTTGCTAGCCAAACTGGAACGGGAACTGCAACCGGGCCCGGGACCCGCGGGCGCCATTGCGGGCAAGCTCGAGGGCCTGAGCGATCTCATGGATCGCCACGAGTACGTCACCGCCGCCTACGCCGCCGCGGACCTGAGAGTGAGCCCCAGTCGTTTCTTGCGTTCCAAGTACTTGGAGAGCGGCCGTTTCGATCCTCACACGTTCCTGTTTTCGGACAATGGCATGCGCACGGATCACGTGCATGCCCTGGCCAAGCCCCAAGCGCCGGACGGTCGCGTGCGTTTTGGTTTCGTGGGTTCTCTGGTCTGGTACAAGGGGGGCGAGGCCATGGTGCGCGCCATGTCGCACTTGGATCCCAAGGATGCGGTGCTCAACGTGTACGGGACCTTCGATCCGGAGGGCGACGAGCACCACGCCGAGTTGCAAGCTCTGGCGCAAGGATCTGCGGTGGAGTTCAAGGGCCGCTTCGACAACGCGCGCCTGTCGGAGGTCTACGCCGAGATCGACGTGCTGATCGTGCCCTCGATCTGGTTTGAAAACTCACCGATCACGATCCACGAGGCGTACCTGACACAAACCCCCGTGCTCGCCAGTGACATCGGCGGCATGGCTGAATTTGTGATCGACGGTGTGGACGGCTTGCACTTCAAGGTGGGGGACGAGCACGACTTGGCGCACAAAATGCAGCGCTTCGTGGATGAGCCCGGCCTCGTCGACCAACTCAGCCAGGACTTCATGCCGATCAAGACCATCATTGAGAACGGCGAAGAGATGGACTTTCGCTATCGCGGCCTGGTTTGCTTGCAACGTGCTGGCGTCCCGCATGCCGGGAACGAACGGCTCTTCACGGCGGCTGCCCAGGAGGGCTTGCGATTGGGCGCGACGGACAATCAAGGCGCGGATATGGTGCTGGTGCGCCCCGGACCAGAGAACGCTCTGGAGTTCGACATCCGCGGGTGTGGCGGCGGAACACGCCGCATCGCGGTGACTTCTTTCTCTTTGGGCGCGGAGCCCAACCTGGTGCTCGGCGGTCGCTTGCTGGTGGATGGTCAAGAACACGCACGCCTGGCCGATTTTGGCGGCTCTGACGACGACCAAGCGCGGCGCGAGGATTGGGTGTTGGAGTTGCCCATGGATGCCGCGCGTTTGCGGCTCGAGCCCGGTCCCGAGCGCTTCTTGCGGGTTTGTTCCGTGGAAGTCACGAGAGCCGAGGGAGAGTTCGCATGAGTCGCAAGCAACAGAAGCAACAAAAAGCAAAGGCGTCCGCGAACAAGGCCGCCGGTCAGCACGACGACCCGCTGCGCTTGCAGGTGACGCTTGGCGAGGACGTCTCGGACGCAGAGTTGCCCCGTTGCGCGATCATCATCCTCAACCTGAACGGTCGCCATCACCTCAAGCCCTGTTTCGACACCCTGCGCGAGCTGGACTACCCTGCGGATCGATTCGAGGTGATCCTGATCGACAACGCTTCCAACGATGGCAGCTTGCAGGAAATGAAGCGCGATCACACGTGGGTGCGTTTGATCGAGAACGATCGCAACGTGGGTTTTGCTCCCGGTTGCAACCAGGGAGCGAAAGCAGCGCCCGAGGCTGAAGTCCTGGTGTTCCTGAACAACGACATGCGCGTGGAGAAGCCCTGGCTGCGCGAGTTAGTAGCGCCCCTCGTGCGCGGCGAGTGCCAAGCCACCACGGCCAAGATGTACTCCTGGGACGGCAAGCTGATGAACAGCGCCGGTGGGGGCATGAACTTCCATGGCATCGGCATCCAGCGCGGTTACAACATCGAGCCCGGCCCCGATTTTGATTGGCCTCGCAAGACGCTCTTCGCCTGCGGAGGCGCCATGGCCATGGGCCGCGAGTTGTTCGAGGAAGTGGGCGGCTTTGACGATGAATTCTTCGCCTACTACGAGGACGTGGACCTCGGCTGGCGTACTTGGATCATGGGGCATGAGGTTTGGTACACGCCCAAGGCGGTTTGCTACCACCATCACTCGAGCACCTCGAAGCGCTTGCCGATCGAGATGATTCGTTTGCTGCAAATCCGCAACCCGCAGCTGGCCTGTTTCAAGAATTACGACGACCAGCACCTACGCAAGATCCTGCCCGCCATGCTGGCATTGGCCCTGCGCCGGACCCACATGAACAGCGGCTTGCTGGACGACACCGCCTTCCGCATCGAGCAGGCCCACATGGCCTCCGATGGCTGGTTGGGCGGCCTGATCCGGCGCTTGCGTGGAATCACCCAGGATTCGGTGCCTTTCAGCCGCGTCGGGGCCGCCGACTTGATCGGCATGAACGATCTCCTCGCCCACTTCGACCACTGGAAGACCAAACGCGACGTCGTCCAATCCAAGCGTCGGCGCCCGGATGCCGAGATCTTCAAACTTTTCTTGCGCCCCATGTGGTGCATTGAAGAGGATCCCAGCTACAAATCATTGCAACACGGCCTTTGCGAGCTTTTCGAAATCGACGAGCTATTCAGTGGTCTCACAGAACCCGGGGCTGAGCCCCACAAGTAGTCACTCTCGAACTGTTCACCATGAAGCTTTCCATTGTGATGCCCGTTTACAACGAGGAACGCACCCTAGAGGAGATTGTCGCCGCCGTCTTGGCGACGCCCTACGAGAAGGAGTTGATTCTCGTCGACGACGCCTCGCGCGACAGTTCGAAGGAGATCATGGCCCGTCTCGCGGACCA
>JBLIMI010000343.1:0-4942 GCA_047638655.1 Minisyncoccia bacterium
ATCCCCACCACCAATGGGGAGCGCATCGTGCTGCGTCTGTTGGACAAGACCGCCAAGCTCTACACACTCTCCCAAATCGGTCTGACCTCCGAGAACGAGAGCATGCTGCGCGAGTACCTCGGCTACTCCCACGGCATCATCCTGGTGACAGGGCCCACGGGCTCTGGAAAGACCACCACGCTCTACGCCGGACTGACGGAAATGGACACCACCACGCTCAACGTGTTGACCATTGAAGACCCGGTCGAGTACAGCCTGGCGACCATCAGTCAAGTTCAAGTCAACACCAAGAAGGGCCTCACCTTTGCCGCGGGCCTACGTTCCTTCCTGCGTCAAGACCCTGACGTGATGATGGTTGGTGAGATTCGAGACCTGGAGACCGCGGAGGTCGCCATCCGCGCGGCGCTGACCGGTCACTTGGTGTTCTCCACCGTGCACACAAACGACTCCGCCAGCACGATCACGCGCATGATCGACCAGGGAGTCGAGCCCTACCTGGTTGCAAGTTCCCTCGTTCTGGTCATCGCCCAGCGCTTGGTGCGAACCCTTTGCAAGCACTGCCGGGATGAGCGCCCCATCAGCGAGGAAGACGAGGCAAAATTCCGCAAGGTGGGCATCGATCCCGCTGAGATGAATGGCCGAGTGCACTTTGCGCCCGGCTGTGAGGAATGCTTCCAATCGGGCTATGCCGGCCGAACAGCCATCTACGAGTTCATGCCCGTGGACGAGCACCTGCGCACGGAAATCATGGAGAACGTGACGGCCACGCAGATCAAACGCACCGCTGTTTCACGGGGAATGATCACCTTGCGAGAAGACGGACGCACAAAGATCCGCGACGGACAGACCACCGCGGACGAAGTGCTCCGGGTCACGCAGATGGACATGGAGTAAAGTTCCGCCAGCATGCCCATCTATCAATACAAAGCCATTGGTCCCAACGGCGCCAGCAAGTCAGGCGTGATCGACGCGGACACGCCGCGGGACGCCCGCGAGCGTCTGCGCAAGGACAAGCTGCTGGTCAGTGAAATCCGGGAAACCCACTCCCGGCGCAGGGGCGCTGGCGGCGCCAATAAAGAAGGCGGGATCCTGTCCAAGCTGCGCGCCAACCGCGCGCAGCGCACATCCACTTCCTCCCGCGATCTGGACTTGATCACGGGCGTGACTCGCCAACTGGGCACCATGCTCGGTTCGGGCATCCCCATGACGGAAGCCCTACGGGCCATGATCGAGCAGGCCGAGGACCGCCGCTCGGAGACGATCTTTCGTCAAATTCGCGAGCGAGTGAACCAAGGCTCCTCCTTCGCAGACGCCCTTGAAGATCACCCGTCGCTCTTCAGCGACTTGTACGTAAACATGGTGCGGGCGGGTGAAGCGACAGGCAACATCGACGTGGTGCTGACGCGGCTTGCAGACTACCTCTCGAGCCAACGTGCGTTGCGGCGCAAAGTGGTGGGCGCGCTCACCTATCCGATGATGATGATCGGCCTAGGCGTGCTCGTGGTGACCGCGCTCATGACTTGGGTGGTGCCGCAGATTACGGCCATGCTGGTGGACACCGGCCAAGCTCTGCCGGGCCCAACCCAGGTACTCGTCTTCATCTCGGACATCTTCAAGGACTATTGGTGGTTGATGTTCCTTGGAGCCGGGGTGTTCTCGTTCATTGTTGAACACGTTCACCGCAACTCGGACCGTGGGAGACTCGCCATCGACCGCCTCCTGATCAAGATGCCCATCGTGGGCGACGTCATACTCAAGCAAGCCGTGGCCCGCTTCACGCGCACCCTCTCGACCCTGTTGCAAAGTGGCGTGCCCGCGGTCCAGAGTCTCGAAATCACCAAATCCGTGGTACAGAACCGGGTCATCTCGGACGCCACGGAGCACATCCGCAGCCGCATTGTGGAGGGCACCGACTTCTCCACCCCGCTCAAGCAATCCGGTGTCTTTCCCTCCGTCGTGGGCTACATGGTGGCCGTCGGAGAGCAATCCGGGGAGTTGGAGCAAATGCTCGACCGAATCGCCACGGCTTACGACGAGGAGATCGAAATTGCCACGGATCGCATGACCAGTGTGCTAGAACCGATCCTGATCATCTGCCTGGCCGTCGTGGTTGGATTCATCGTGGTGGCAATCGTGCTGCCGATCCTTCAGGTGGGACAGGTTTGAGGCCGAATAGGGCCGCTTGACAGCCAACGGAGGGGCCCCGGGGTCTCTCCAGAGATCTGGACTCTGGGGGGAAGATTCTCCCGGTGCTATCGTAGGAGTCCCCGGCCCTCGAGGCCGCTCCCAACCAACTTGCGTGGGACCCCGCGCACTCAACAGATACAATGAACACGCGACTTCACACTCTTCGCTCCAAGACCACGACTTCGAAGGGAGGCTTCTCCCTCGCCGAATTGATGGTCGTGATTGTCATCCTGGGATTGCTGGCTACCTTGGTCGTGCCGGCGGTTTTCGATCGCCTCAAGCAGGCCTTCGCAGGCAAGGCCAAGAGTGACATCATGGCCATCGACTCCGCCATCGGTGATTTCCTGGTATCCAACGGGGGTCGCTTCCCGGACAGCCTGCAAGATCTGGTTGATACCGACGAAAACGGCTACCGCTACCTCAAGCAAATGAGCGTGCCGATGGATCCCTGGGGCACCGAATACCAGTACGAGCCCCCGGTCGCCGGTCAGACGACGGCCCGAGTCTTCACCCTTGGCAAGGATGGCGTCCCCGGTGGCGAGGGCGACAACGAAGACATGAGCAACATCAAATTCCTCGGCGGAGAAGATCTCTAGTCCAGAGGTGCTCCAAGTGCTCCACCACCAAGCTCGACAAGCGACTCGACAGGCAGGCTTCTCCCTCGCCGAGTTGATGGCTGTGGTCGCAGTCATGGGCCTAGTGGCGACAGTAGTAGCCGTCAATTTTATGGCGACCCTGCCTCGGGCCCGATTGAACTCGACCATTCACGACCTAGCAGCGGCCGTGGGCGGAGCGCGCTCCGACGCCATCGCCCGCAACGGTGAGTTCCGCATCTACTACGACCTCGACGCCAATTCCTACCAGATCAAGAGCCCCTTCCAATTCGGTGGCGGGCTCGCTCAACGGGAAGAGGAACGCATCGTCGTCAAACGTGTTGTGCTGCACGACACGATCAGCATCGCCCGCGTCACCATCGACGGACTTGAATACACCGAGGGAGAGGTTTTCGTCTCTTTCAACCCTCTGGGGAGCGCCACCGGCCACACCCTCAACTTGGTGCAAGCCCCCATCGAGACCGTGACCACCGTTGAAGTCTTGCCTCTGACAGGCTTGGTGCGCTTCCATTATGAAGAGTACCAACGCGAAGTGGTAACCGAGGAGGACTTCGATTGAAGTACCTTCCCCTGCGCCCTCGGGCGGGTTTCACGCTGGTGGAGGTCGCCGTCGCCTTGGTCATCATCGGCATCGGCCTGACCCTCTGTTTGCAGTCTCTGCAAACCGCCAAAATGCAGGCCGCCCAGACGCGCAATCTTAAACTGGCGCGGGAACTGGGGGTTCTGACCCTGGGCCAAATCGAGTCCGGGCTCTTCCAAGATGAACTCACCAGCGGTTACACCGAGAGTTACGCGGGAGAAGGTCAACCGGACTTTTTCTTCGAGATCCTCACCGGGGAAGACCAATTCGAGGACCTCGATCCCAATGCGGAACGTTCCTACCACGACGCCTTTGCTGCTCGGCGCCAACGGGAATTTGAGGCCGGTCAAGAATCCGATGAGGACGAAGTTGCCGAGGTGTTCGAAAAGGTCCGCATTCGTATCAGCTTCCCTAAGTTTGGCCTCTACAAGAACTACGTGGACATCGAGAGTTGGATGGATTGGGTGCAGGTCTATGGCGAGGAAGAGGAGAGCGACAGCAACTCGAGCAACTAGACCGTGAAACCCTTCAATCACACACTTTCTCGCACCTCTTCGAAAGCGGGCTTCACCCTGGCTGAGATCCTGGTAACGGTGCTCATCATGGGAGGGATCATGGTCTCCGTGACGCAGATCCTGCACACGGCGCGCATCTCTCGGGACAACATCCACAACATTCAGGAGACCCAACTCGCAGGACCAGCGATCATGGACATGATCGAACGCGACCTGCGAGGCTTGATGATCTTCAACCGCACCAAGCAAGACCACCTGCGCGTGCAGGACCGGGTGATGATGGGCGTCGACGGAGACTCCATCGATTTTGTCAGCACGACGGACAACCTTGTACAACGCTATGAGAACGACCGCTTCCTCTTGACCTCCATCAACGAGGTGGGCTATCGCCTGCGCCCCAACCCCGACTACGACGAATTTCTAGAGATCTACCGGAGGGAAGACGCGGCCATCGACGAGGACCCTTTCGAGGGTGGCGAGTTCACCTTCCTTCACGATCGAGTCAAGTCGTTCGACGTCCAGGTATTTTCTGAGGATGGCACGGATGCCGACCCGCTGGATGACTGGGGAATCACGGAGGACGAGAACATCGGCGTCCCCGCTCGGCTGGAAATCACTCTGGTGCTGGAACTGCAACGGCGGATCGAGCGCGAGGCCCTGCGTCAGGCCCCCACTTACCTGACCGAGATCACCTACAGGCGCGTGATTCGGCTGCCGGAGTCTCTCCGGATAGATGAGCCCGAAATGGCGCTCCCCCTGATTCCGGCCCTGCCGAGCGAGAATGCGGATCCCGGGAGTGGCGACGGGAGCTTGGACGGCACCCCCGGCAGCGGTACCGAGGGCACGGATGGCAACCGTCCGGCGCCCACGGGCAAGTAATCCGGGCACCTTACCCGGGACTTGGATCGGGAAATCCACTCGCCAGAACCGCACGAACCCTCCCGTGCGGGGTAGAATTCATGCTCAGGGGTCAACTGCCCCGTACTGAGCCCACTCCCGCACCGATCTGACTCTTCCTCAACCGGCACGAATTCCAGGCCGATAAG
>JBLIMI010000344.1:0-4924 GCA_047638655.1 Minisyncoccia bacterium
AATCGAACGCATGCGAGACGTGGAGGCCACTCACTTCTGGTTTCGGGCCCGGCGCCGGGAACTCGCCCCCTGGTGGAAGCTAGCGAACAGTGCGGCCCCCGACGGTCCCTGGCTCGACCTGGGCGCAGGCACCGGCGGGCAGCTCGAAGACATCCGCAGCATCGCTGGCAACCGCCAATTGCTCGTACTGGACAAGAGTGAAGCAGCCCTCGCCCAATTTCAGAACCAAGAGCAGCGCCTGCGCGCCGACGCGCTCAAGCTGCCCCTGGCCACGGACTCCATCGCCATCGCCAGCGCCCACGACGTGTTGGAGCACGTCGACTGCGATGGCTTGTTGCTCGAGGAACTCGCGCGCTGCATGCGAGCCGATGGCCAACTGATCCTGACTGTCCCCGCCTGGCCCGCCCTGTTCTGCGACCACGATCGCGCCCTCGGTCACTTTCGTCGCTATCCCCGGTCGGGGCTCAAGGATTTGGTCGAAGGCGCCGGCTTTGAGGTCCTGGAGCTACGTGGATTCAATTCCCTGTTGCTCCCCGCCGTGGGAATGTGGCGCGCGGCCCGAGCCCTGTCTCCGTTCTCCGGGCCTCCGCGGAGCGACGTCCGCCCGCTTCCTGGAGCGCTGAACGCCTTATTGGGCGGCGTAATGGCCCTGGAGAGCCGATTACCGGAGATTCTCACGCAAAGCGTGGGATTGTCTTGGTGGTGCCGAGCACGCCGCCGTACGGCGAGGTAGCAAGCCCCAAAGTGATTGGCATACTGAGAAAAGGAATTTGAAGCCCTTTTGATCGGCATCTGATGATTTCCCCAAAGGGATTCGAGATTCCTGGGGCTCTGCTGAAAACCCAGGCACTTGAGGTGCGTACATATGGACAAGGCCCACCTCGGCAGGAGGTGGCACCTCCTGCTCTCCCAACACGTTGATCGTCATGACCATGTCACAGATCCCCCCCCAAGCCATTGCTCCCACCACCAAGACCGAACGCATCCTTGTGATCGAGGACGAAGAAAGCCTCGCCATCGGTATTCGTGATGCACTCGAACACGCGGGCTATGGCGTCGAACTCGCCTTTGACGGCATCAGTGGCCTTGAACTAGCCCGCCAAGGTGGGTTCAACTTGGTTTTGCTGGATCTGATGCTGCCGGGCATGAACGGCCTCGATCTATTGAGCACCCTACGCAAGGAGAGAGTCGACGTCCGCGTCATGATCTTGACCGCCCGCGCCAACGAGCCGGATGTGATCCAAGGTCTTGAAGGTGGTGCCGACGACTACATGACCAAGCCCTTCTCGCCTGGCGAGTTGGTCGCTCGTGTAACAGCACAGTTTCGCCGTCGCGACCTCGACAGCGCACCGCCCAGCTTCCTGGAGCTTCCTGGGGACATCAAGGTCGACCTCGACCGCCTTGAAGTGCATCGCCCCAACGAGCTTGTGGCGCTAACCCCCCGCGAAGGTGATATCCTTCGTTACCTAATTCAGCACCGTGACCGCGTGGTGACCCGAGACGACCTGTTGGTGGACGTCTGGCACTATTCAAATGGCAAGGTGGAGACACGAACGGTGGACATCCACATCGTGGGCTTGCGCCGCAAGGTCGAGCCGGACCCCTCCTCGCCCACGCTCATCCAAACGGTGCGCGGTAAGGGCTACCGGTGGCACGACAAATAGGAAAGAACCGAACTGCGCTCGCGCTCTACTCACTACTGCTGGTCCTTCCGACCTTCGTTCTCGGAGGTCTGAACTGGCGCCAACTCAGGCTTGAGCAAGAGCTCGAGCTTGCCGAAGTCCCCGCTCTCGCAGAGGCGGGGACTCGTCGTTTGATCACGGGTATCGAACGACGCCTGACCGATCTGCTGGAAGCGGAGAGCAACCGGCCCTTCACCGACTACCAGGAACGCTTCTACCCGGAAGACTTGATCGGCCCCGAACTGGCCCTGGTCCCCTCCTCCCTGAGTCAGGGTGTCACCCCCCGTGGCGTCCTCGGTTGGTACGCGTGGGACTTCCGCCAGATCAACAAGTTCATGGACGAGGATCGGGTCCTGGGCGACATCCCCCGGGATGAGATTGAGTTCGAGTTATTTCCTGGGCTAATCGATGGCTGGGAAGTCTGGGAAGACGATGGAGGCGATCTCAAGCACACGGTGCGTGAGTTCATCGTCCGCGACTGGAAGGACGGATTCGCCAAGCGCGTGACGCGCTACGACAATCTGACCAAGGACTACAAGTTGCGCCTGTCCGTGGCCGTCATCAACCTCACCCGCGAAAACGACTACGCTTGCCTATTAAGGGAAAAGCCCGCGTTGCGTGCGTTTGACAACACCTTCATCGAGGTCTTCGAGTATGGCTTCCACGTCCGTTTCTTTCTGGACGAGGACGGCACGCCGCGCATTATGGCCACGCGCCGGGTGTTCGTTGGTGGAAACAAGGACCTGGTCAAGATGCCCGCCTGCTACGCCAACTTGAAGGATGGTGCGACCCTGGTTCAGGGCTTCTTCATCGATCCAGCGTGGCTCTTCGGTGAAGTCCCGCTCAAAGTCGCCGCTGAAGTCTTGCGCGACCCTGAACTGTTCCACCCTTTCGGCTCCCAGCCTCTCGTGGCCACGCCGGAGTTGCTTGTAGAGAAGATCTACCTGGTGGATGAGTTCGGCTTCGAGACCAGCCGCCCTGAGGACTCAAACTACGGGGAGATGCAACTTTCAATCAACCTGGGTGACCTGCTGCCGCGCCATGAGCGCCAACGCCGCGGCTTTCTTGGTGTCGCGTTCATGCTCTTGCTTTCCCTTGGCACAGGGATGGTTTTGTTGCTGCGTTCCGTTCAACGGGAGTTGGACCAAGCTCAACGCACCGAGAATTTTGTGGCGGCGGTCACTCACGAGCTACGAACACCCGTGGCCGCCATTCGGCTCTACGGTGAGATGCTGCGCGACGGCTGGGCCGCAACTCCGGCCAAACAGGAAGAGTATTACGGGCGCATCGTGCAAGAATCGCTGCGGCTTGAAACCATGGTGGAGCGCGTCCTCGAGAGCAGTCAGGTTGCTGGCGGCGAATCCAGGCCTCGCGCTGGCGATCTGAACGAGTTCCTGGAAGTGCTCGTGCAACGGGAGTTGAAGCCCAGCTCAGACCTGCACGTGGAGCTCGCACCCGGTCTTCCCAAGGTTTTGATGACGCCAGAGTCGATCCGCTCGATCGTCATCAACCTGGTGGAGAATGCGCGCAAGTACGCCCCGGCACGGGCCGCCCGTGGCGCGGATGGCAAGATCCAGCTACGCACCCTGCAAGAGAAAGGCACGGTCTACATCGAGACACTCGACCGCGGTCCGGGAGTTCCGGACGAAGACAAGGCCCTCGTCTTCGAAGCGTTCTATCGACGTGGAGACGAAGCCACGCGAACGGCCAAGGGCACGGGCCTCGGCCTACACCTGGTCAAGGTGCAGGCGCAGTCTATCGGGGGCGATGTCACGCTCACCGATCGTCCCGGTGGCGGCTGTCAATTCCGGGTTCGCTTGGCCATAGCCGAGGACTCCGAGCCCGAGAGCCAAGAGAGTTGAGCATTTCCTAACCGTCTGGCCCCCTGAAGTACGGGCCTAGCGCACCCCCAAACGGCCGAACCATTGGGAATGGTCTGAGATCCTTGGCGTCAATCTTCAAGCACCACGTGGGTTTCAGTAGATTGTGTGTGCGCCACGGGCGCTCAAGCCATGCACATCGTTCTCCTCGGCGCCGGTCTCACAGGACTCTCCGCAGCCTACGAACTCGCCTCAAGAGGCCAGCAAGTGACGCTGCTCGAGCGTGAATCTTTCGTGGGCGGAATGGCGGCAAGCTGGCGCTCGGGTCCTTACTGGCTGGACTTCGGTCCCCACCGCTTTCATTCAACAGACCCAGAGCTGGAGCGACACTTCTACGAAGTGCTCGACGGTCATGTGGTTCGACGTGAGCGGCGCTCGCGCATCTACCTTCGCGAGCGTTACTTTCAGTACCCGCTGCAGATGGGCAATGTCGTTACCAACCTCGGCCCCAGGATTCTGCTCGCCGCGCTGCGCGACTATGTTTGGGTCCGTGCGCGCGAAAGCGTGCGGCCAACCGAGGACGCTCACTTTGAGGCCTGGGTCTTGAAGCGTTTTGGGCGGACCCTGTACGACCTCTTCTTCGAAGCCTACACATCGAAGGCTTGGGGAATGCCGTGCACGGAGATCAGCGCCGACTGGGCGGCCCAGCGAATTAGCCAGGCCAACCTCTGGGACACGATTCGCAAGACCATCATGCCCCCCAAGGACGGCAGTGTGCGTTCCTTGGTGAGCGAGTTCCTCTATCCAAAGTCCGGCGGCATCGGAGAGCTCTCACGCAGGTACGCCCAGAAAATTCGCGAACGTGGCGGGACCATTCGCCTTGGAGCAACGGTGCGCTCTCTCGAACGGTCTGGGCGCCAGCTGAAGCGAGTGCACTTCGACTTCCTTGGCCACCGCGAGTCAATCGACGCGGATTGGATCATCAACACAGCTCCTGTTCAGAGCATACTGCCGTTCATCCACCCCACCCTCGAAGGTCCAGTTGCGCAAGCTGCGAGCCAGTTGGAGCACGTGGCGATTGTGTTTGTCTATCTCGAAGTCGAGCGGCCCCGAGTCTCTGCCGATCACTGGATCTACTTGCCGGAGAAGTCCTTGCGCATCCACCGCGTCAGTGAGTTCAAGAACTTCTCTGACACCTCCGCTCCCGGCGACAAGACCGTCATCTGTTGCGAAATCACTTGCCGCTTCGGGGATGACACCTGGAACCTCAATCTGGAGCAGGCGGCACGCATTGCCACAGCGGACCTGGTTCGCTGTGGTCTAGTCAACGCTGAAGAAACCTCCCCCCTGGACATTGCACGTCTCCCCAGGGCCTACCCCGTCTACCGCGTCGGCTATCGGAAACCGGTTGAGGTCATCGAC
>JBLIMI010000345.1:0-4877 GCA_047638655.1 Minisyncoccia bacterium
GCCTACGCTTGGACACCCAGGCGGGGCTTACCAAGCCGCTGGGTGACTTCCATCTGTTGTTTCCGGGAGATCCGGAGCAGAGCGAACTCTACTTGAGGACCGTGGAGCCTGACGAGGAGGAGCGCATGCCTCCGCCGGAAGCGGGTCCCGCGCTAACAACAGCAGAGATCGATGTTCTGCGACGATGGATCGAGCAAGGGGCGAAGTGGTCCTCCCACTGGGCCTATGCGCCCTTGTCCAAGGACAACCCGCCCGCTGTGGACGCCGCTGAGTGGGTCCGCAATCCCTTGGACCGATTCGTGCTCGCTCAGTTGGAAGCGCGCGAGATAGCGCCAGCCCCAGAGGCGGATCGCAACACGCTCTTACGACGGGTGACACTCGACCTGATCGGGATGGTTCCCACCCATGAGGAGCTAGAAGCTTATCTGGAGGACGACAGTGAATACGCCTACGAGCATGTGGTGGATCGACTGCTCGCTTCTCCGCACTACGCGGAACGCTGGGCCCGGCATTGGCTTGACTTGGCACGCTACGCCGATTCCCATGGCTTCACCATCGATGGAGGACGCTCCATGTGGCCCTATCGGGATTGGGTCATCGATGCGATTGATCGCGACATGCCATTTGATCAGTTCAGTATCGAGCAGTTGGCGGGAGACATGCTTCCCAGCCCAAGCAACTCCCAACTTGTCGCGACTGGTTTTCACCGCAACACCCAGATCAACCAAGAGGGGGGCGCCAAAGACGAAGAGTTTCGCGTCAACGCCGTCATCGACCGAGTGGACACTACGGGGACCGTGTGGTTGGGCGCGACCCTGGGTTGTGCACGCTGCCATTCGCACAAGTACGATCCCATCACGCAGGTGGAGTACTTCAAGCTGTTTTCGTTCTTCAATCAGACGGAAGACGGTGGGGTGACGAGCGAACCTTCGGTCCAGGTGACTGATGAGCAGACTTCTCCAGCCCTCGGTGAATTCGAGGGAAGGCGCGCAGTTCTGGTTCGCGAGTTGGAAGCCGCAAGGGCCGCCGATAGCCATGGATGGACAGCCTGGACTCCCCTGCGCGCGCGCGGCAGCAACGGCCCCGAATTGCGCATCGGGCAAGATGCCTCGATTCGTAGCCTAGGTCAGAACCCTCAAACGTCAGACTACGTGCTAGAAGGCATCGCCCCCGTCACGGGCATCGCAAGCCTGCGACTCGAAGCCCTGCCCCACGCGAGTCTGCCACGTGGCGGCCCCGGCCGATCTGGCTCGGGGAACTTCGTCTTGGAGCGGATTCGGTTGCTTGGACGCCGCGCAGACCTTAGTCCGGGGGGCTCTTTCGAAGAGATCCCATTGCAGGCAGCGCAGGCCAGCTACTCCCAGGGCTTTGGTCCGGAGGGGGGCAATCCCTATCCAGTGGCTGAAGCGCTGCGCGCCGAAGCTCGCAAGGGCTGGGCCGTCAGCCCGCGAGTGGGGACTCCCCATGTGGCGCACTTTGAGCTAGCTCAACCCCTCGCTCCAGGTGACTGGGAGTTGCAGGTGGTGCTGCAGCAGAATTGGGGCAGCAACCATGTGTTGGGTCGTTTCCGGATTGCGTTTAGTGCACGCACAGATCTTACGGCCAGCGTTTCCGATTCATGGGCCCAGGCGTGGACTGCTGTCGCGGAACACGACCGTCTGAAACCAAAACTGCCGAGCAGTTTGGTGATGCGAGAGCGTTCGCTTGCCAGACCCAACTACCTATTTAAGCGTGGCAACTATCTGGACCCGGGGGCGCCTGTCGTGCCCGGCTTCCCGACGGCGATGAATGGATTCGCCGCCCAGCAGACCCCAAAGACGCGGCTCGACCTGGCCCGTTGGTTGGTAGATCCCTCCAACGCATTGGCCCAGCGCGTGACAGTCAATCGTTGGTGGCAACACTTGTTTGGTCTGGGACTGGTGGCCACGGAGAATGACTTTGGAATCCGTGGGGCCCGTCCAAGTCACCCCGCACTGCTCGATTGGCTCGCCCAAGAGTTCGTCAATCTGGGCCTGTCGCGCAAGGCACTGCTGCGTTTGATCGTGACCTCGGCCACCTATCGGCAATCCTCACGACTTCGGCCTGAACTGACGCAGGCCGACCCCAGGAATCAATGGATGGCGCGTCAGAACAGACATCGGATGGAGGCGGAGTCCATACGCGATTCCGCACTGCGAGCCAGCGGTCTACTCTCTACCAAGATGGGCGGGCCTCCAATACAACCTCCGCAGCCCGACGGGGTCTTTGCTTTCACCCAGTCCAAGAAGAGTTGGCATCCGTCCGAAGGCACGGAACGTTTTCGGCGCACGCTCTATGTCCGACTGTGGCGCTCAAGCACCTTTCCATTCCTCACTACCTTTGATGCTCCTGTGGCCAACGTCAGTTGCACCCGACGTGAACGCTCGAGCACGCCTTTGCAAGCCTTGACGATGGCCAATGACCCCATGTTGCTCGAAATTGCGGCAGGCTTGGGCGCGCGCTTGCAAGCCGCCGAGGAGGACGGTCAAGATGGGATACAACTTGGGTTCCTTGCCTGCCTGGGGAGGCTGGGCACGCAAGAGGAGCAGGCGCTTCTAACGCAGCACCGCTTGTCTCAGTACCAAAGGCAGACCGAATCGGGAGCCAATCCGAGCGCGGCGCAACTCCATGCCTGGACTGCCGTGGCCCGCGTCCTGTTCAACCTGGACGAGTTTCTCACGCGAAGCTAAACAACAATGAGTTCCAAGCAATCGATGCACTCCCATTGGCACAGACGCGAGTTCCTCAAGCTCGGGGGCCTCGGTCTTGGCTCCATGGCGCTGCAATCCTTGCTTGGTGGTCGTGCTATGGCTGATGGACTGCACCACGCACCGCGAGTGAAGCGCGTGATTCAATTGTTCATGGCGGGCGCGCCCAGTCAGTTGGAACTCTTTGAGCCCAAGGCCACCCTGCAGGAGTTGGATGGTCAAGCCCCTCCCCCTAGCCTCATCCAGGGCAAGCGGTTCGCCTTCATCGATCCTGCGAGATCTAAACTGATGGGAAGCAAGCGGGCCTTTCAGAGGCACGGAGAGTGTGGCGCGCCTGTCAGCGAATTGCTGCCGCACACCGCAGACATCGTTGACAAGCTCTGCTTCCTGCGAGGTGTCTCCACCAACGAAATCAACCACGGACCCGCCAAGCTGTTCATGAACACGGGCTTTGGCCAGTTTGGTCGTCCCAGCATGGGTTCGTGGATTGATTACGGCATTGGAAGTGAGGCGCTGGACTTACCGGGTTATGTGGTGCTGCGTTCGGGGAGCCGCGGGCCGCGCGGAGGGGCGCCCCTGTGGGGCAATGGATTCCTTTCGCCCAGGCATGCCGGCACTCCCTTTCGCACTGGACCTGACCCTGTGTTGCATTTGTCGACGCCGGCGGGCATTGAGGCTGACGAGCAGAGGGAGTTCTTCAAAACCGTGAACGCGCTGAACGCAGAACGCGCCGAGGAACTAGAAGACGAGACGATTTTGGCACGTATGGCGGCCTATGAAATGGCTGCCAAGATGCAGACCAGCACGCCCGAACTCATCGACCTGACAAGAGAGCCTGAAAGCGTTCGAAAGCTGTACGGCGTCACAGGTGAGGGTCCGTCCTTCGCACGCAATTGCCTCTTGGCCCGTCGGCTAGTGCAGCGCGGAGTGCGTTTTGTGCAGCTCTATCACGCAGATTGGGATCACCATGGAGATGCCAACAACAACCTAGGCAAGCCCTTGGAAGATCGTTGCCAGGAAGTGGACCGGGCATCGGCTGCGTTGGTTCTCGATCTGGAGCAGCAGGGACTCCTGGAAGACACACTGGTCATCTGGGGAGGCGAGTTCGGCCGCACACCGATGAGCGAAGTGCGCGTGGCCGTTGGCCGGGACCATCACATCGACGCGTTCACCATGTGGCTTGCAGGGGGCGGGGTCAAGCCGGGCCATTCACATGGCGTCACCGACGAAATTGGTTACTCGGTCGTGGATCAAGGGGTCCACGTGCACGACTTGCATGCCACCATTCTGCATCTGCTCGGCATAGACCACTTGCGGCTCACCGCGCGTTTCCAAGGGCGTGACTTTCGGCTGACCGATGTCAGCGGAGAAGTGGTGCACGACATCCTCCGTTGAAGGGGGACGATTCTTTCAGATTCTCGGTACTGGACGATCCCTCCTGAACACCTCCTACAACACTCGATACGCATGCTGACACATCTCCACGTTTGCATTCCTCTACTTCTCTTGAGCGCTTGTGCGGTTCCCATGACAAAGAACGAGCCGGCAGCTACGCTGAATCTCCAAGCGACAGTCATGACGACGGAACGTGAATTCGCGTTGACGATGGAGTTGCGAGACTTCGAAGCGTTCACTACGTTCCTCTCCGAGGACGCGACCTTCTTTACGGGTGAGTCAGTCTTGCGGGGCAAGCTGGAAGTCGCCAATGCCTGGGAGCCCTACTTCAACGGCGACATTCCGCCCTTCGCCTGGGAACCCAAGCAAGTCGAGGTGCTGCGCTCAGGCGACCTCGCGCACAGCTCTGGTCCGGTGTTCGATGAGTATGGGAATCACATCGCCAATTTCGCATCCGTATGGCGCTTAGAGTCGGATGGATGCTGGCGAATCGTGTTTGATAAGGGCAACCCGGTGCCGCAGTGACCTCGCGACTGGGTGGACCGTGTGGTGGGGAGGCCTAACGGGAAAGTAGCGCGCCGATCTACGGCAGCCAGCTAGTCGTCCAGGCATTGGTGAAGTTGAATCCGCTACCGGTGCATGTGTTGCCTGGGTCCCGATACCAAAACTGGTAGTTGGTGGGAAAGCCCAACCCGTAACCTGAATTCCCAAATGGGCTGCCTTGGAAGTCCGTGAAGGTTGTAGTGCCAGCGACCG
>JBLIMI010000346.1:0-4865 GCA_047638655.1 Minisyncoccia bacterium
GGGACCGGACAAGCTGCGGCTCGAGGTCTTTCACCACCTCTTCGCAGCAGCCGGGGAAGAGATGGGAGTGGCTCTGATGCGCTCCGCCTTTTCCCCGAACATCAAGGAGCGCAGAGACTTCTCTTGCGCCTTGTTCGACGCCCAAGGGGAAATGGTGGCTCAGGCGGCGCACCTGCCCATCCACTTGGGGGCAGCTCCTATGTCCGTGGCTGCCGCCCGCGAAGCTTTCGAGATGCGGCCCGGAGATGGGGTCTTGCTCAACGATCCTTTCTCGGGGGGCACGCACCTGCCCGACCTGACTCTGATCTCGCCCGTGTTTCTCGAGGGCGACGTGGCTCCGAGTTTTTTCGTAGCCAACCGCGCCCACCACGCGGATGTGGGGGGACAGCACCCAGGTTCCATGGGCCCAGCCCATGATGTGCACGGGGAAGGCTTGCGGATTCCTCCCGTGCGTTTTGTGAAGGAAGGCGAGATGGATGGCGAACTGCTCGCGATTTTTCTCGCCAACATGCGTGTGCCACGGGAGAGGGAAGCGGACCTCTTCGCGCAATGGGCGGCCAATCGCATCGGCGTGTTGCGCCTGACTCAGATGGCAAAGGAGTATGGAGCGGACGAGATCCGTGTGCGGGGCGGACAGTTGCTCGACTGGACCACGAGTCTCGGAGCGCAGCTCGTGAGCACCATTCCCAAAGGAGTTTGGAAGGCGCAAGACACCCTGGAGGCGGGGGGCGCGGCGCCCCTAGAAATCCATCTCGAGCTCTCCAAACGTCGCGGGCGTCTACGCTTCGACTTCAGCTTGAGCGCGGATCAAGTGCAGCAGAACATCAACACCTCGCGTGCCATCCCACGTGCCGCCGTCTTCTATTGCTTGCAGCAACTCCTGCCCGCTGGCGCACCCGCCAACGATGGGATTTTGCGTGAAATCGAGATCATCACCCGACCGGGCAGCGTCCTCGACGCGCGTTACCCGGCACCTGTGGCGGCCGGGAACGTGGAGACGAGTCAGCGAGTGGTGGACGTGATTCAAAGAGCCTTTGCTCAGATTTGGCCCCAGCAGATCCCGGCGGCCAGCGCGGGAACCATGAGCAACCTGACCTTCGGCGCGGGTCCGCGGGATGGGGCCGAGGCGTTTGCCTACTACGAGACCATCGCCGGAGGGGCTGGCGCAGGGCCGAACGGTCCCGGGGCTCACGCGCTCCAGACCCACATGACCAACACCCGTAACACGCCCATCGAGGCCATTGAGGCCCAGATGCCCGTGCGCGTCTTGCGGTACACCGTGCGGCGCAAATCCGGCGGGCGGGGGCGCTGGCGGGGTGGGGACGGGGTGCTGCGTCGCCTGCGGTTCCTACGCCCCGTACGCCTGAGTTTCGTGGCTGAGCGCGGTTCCAGCGGTCCCTGGGGCCTGGGAGGTGGGGGAGCCGGGAAAGTCGGGGGCAGCCGCTACCGGCCGGCGGGCGCGAGTCGCGACCAATCTCTGGGGAGCCGCGTGTCGCTCGAGATCGAGCCTGGCGCCGAGTTCGAAGTCCAAACCCCGGGAGGGGGCGCTTTCGGCGACTGAAGACGGTCCTCGGTCTTGCCCCATCCCCTCCGAGTGGAGACAATGGCGCCTTGTGGACAGCTCTCTCGAGCGGTCCGGGTCTGCCCTTTTCCCCCCGCTTACATTCGACCTTTCCATGCCGTCTCTCAGTGTCTTTGGTGCCCAATGGGGCGATGAGGGGAAGGGCAAGATCATCGATCTGCTCTCCGCCGACGTGGACTACGTGGTCCGCTACCAGGGAGGTGCCAACGCCGGTCATACGGTGATTGTGGGGGGCGAAAAGTACGTCCTGCACCTGGTCCCCTCGGGGATTTTACATCCCGGTCGCGTGAATGGAATCGCCGGGGGAGTCTCGGTGGACCCGATCGCATTGCTTGAGGAAGTGGATGGCCTGGTGGAACGCGGGGTGGCCGTCGACGGCACAAACCTGCGGCTCTCCTCCACGGCCCACGTGATCTTCGAACACCACCGTCGCATCGACGCCCTCTCGGAAGTCTGGCTGGGTGAAGGACGCATCGGTACCACGGGTCGTGGCATCGGTCCTTGCTATTCGGACAAGGCGGCGCGCACGGGTTTGCGAGTGGGCGACTTGTTGGACGCCGATCATTGCCGTTCACGCTTGAAGGCGGCCATGGCCGAAAAGAACGCCTTGATCGAAAAGGTGCACTCCGCCGAGCCCATGGATCTCGAGGCACAACTCGATCGGTACGTGGCTCTCGGAGATCGTCTGCGTCCCTTCGTGGCGAACGTGGGGCATGAAGTTCGTGAAGCTTACGCGGCGGGCAAGAGCGTGCTCTTTGAAGGTGCCCAGGGTTTCTTGCTCGACATCGATCACGGCACCTATCCTTACGTCACGTCATCCAACACGGGGACCAACGGAATTCCCTCGGGCGTGGGTTTCCCGGTGACTGGCATCGAGCGTTCGATAGGCATCGCGAAGGCTTACTGCACACGCGTGGGGGAAGGTCCTTTCCCCTCGGAAGATCACGGCAAAGATGGCCAGGCCATCCGCGATGCGGGCCATGAATACGGCGCGACCACAGGACGTCCCCGCCGCTGCGGTTGGTTCGATGCGGTTGCTATGCGTTACTCCATGGAGCTCAACGGGGCCGCTGGTTTTGTGATGACAAACCTCGACGTGCTCTCGGGCTTCCCGGAACTGCGCTGCGCCACGGCTTACGAGATTGACGGGGAGAGCACCAAGACCTACCCCGCTGGCGAGGACCTAGCTCAGGTCAAGCCCATCTACGAATCGATGCCTGGCTGGAAAGAAGACATCACTGGTATGCGCGAGTACGCAGAATTGCCCCAGGCAGCTCGCGACTACGTCGAGTGGATTCAGGACCTCGTCGGTACCAAGATTGTGATGCTGTCCGTTGGTCCGGATCGCAGCCAAGTCATCTCCTTAGGACTTTAAGCGCGCTCCCTTGCCTCCCAAGATCGTACGACCCGAGCTCGGCGGACCTTTCCCCGAACACATTGCCATCATCATGGATGGCAATGGCCGTTGGGCCGAGGGCGGTGGCATGCGCCGCATTCTTGGGCACCGCGAAGGGGTCAATTCCGTGCGTGAAACCACCACGGAGTGCGCGCAGATGGGTGTGCAGAGCCTGACCCTGTACGCTTTCTCGGTGGAGAACTGGAAGCGCCCGCGGGCTGAGGTGCGTTACTTGATGCGCCTACTGCGGCGATTCTTACTGGACGAGCGGCGGACCCTGATGGAAAACGGTGTGCGCCTGAAAGGTATTGGGCGCTTGAGCGATTTGCCCCAGGAAGCGCTCGAGACCTTGCGCGAAACGGAACGATTGACAGCCGGGAACACTGGCATGGTGTTGCGGCTCGCGCTCTCCTATGGCGCGCGCACAGAGCTTGCCGACGCCGCTCGCTTGCTTGCGGAGGATGTGCAGGCCGGACGGCTGAAGAGCGAGGACGTGGACGAGGAGACCCTACGTTCCTATCTCTACGACCCCGAGACCCCGGATCCGGATCTCCTGATCCGCACCGCCGGCGAGATGCGCATCTCTAACTTTCTGCTTTGGCAAATCTCGTACTCCGAGTTCTACGTGACTGATGTTTGCTGGCCCGGTTTCCGCAAGCAGCACCTGCTGGAAGCCATGCGCAGCTTCGCTGGTCGCGAACGCCGCTTCGGCGGTTTGATTCAAGACAACACGCCCGCAGAGGGTGTTTCCTGAGTTCGCCTGCCGCCTTCCATTCACGTTCGCCAAGACATGGCCTCAAGACTCTCCAAGATCATTCTGCGAACGGCCGTTGGTGGCACATTGACGGCTGTCATGGGGGGCTTTATGACTCTTGCCTACCGTTCCAGTGATGGCTTCCCCGTGTGGTTGGGGGGCGCGCTGATCTCGGCCGGTTGCGTGTATGAAGTGACACGCATGAAGAAGGTTGTCACGGGCAGCATGGCGCTGGGTTTGTTCCTGGGGTTGGTGGCGACGCTCATCCCCGGAGCACTGCACTACCTGGACGGCGATCTGCTGGACACCTCGCGCATCTACGACTCGTACTTGAGTTCTCGGGGAATCTTGACCGTGTACTTAGCGGGAGCGGCTTGCATGCTGTTGCCCACCTTTGTCGTGAGTGGAGGCAAGGCGTCTCCCATTCTCAGTCTTGCGCTGGCACTCTGGGTTCTGGCGCCCATGAGTTCCTGGACCTTGATCTGGGCCGATTACGGTGCGCATGGCTTGCTGGCGCTCTTGTTGCTGTCCAAGGTTGGCGACATCTTCGGTTACTACGTGGGCAACGCGATCGGTAAGTCACACCCCTTTCCCAACGTGAGTCCCGGCAAGACCACCGCCGGTTGTGTGGCTTCCCTGGTGGCGGGCACCTTGACTGGTGCGCTCTGTGTTCACTACGGATTGTTGCCGAACGCTAAATGGGGATGGAGCGCTGGTCTCGTGGCGGGCGCCGTCCTCAACTTGGCTGCACAGGCCGGTGACCTTGCCGAGAGTCGTGTGAAGCGCATGTCCGGAGTGAAGGATTCTGGATCTCTCTTTGGGCCTTCGGGCGGTTGGCTCGATTTGGCGGACAGCCTGCTCTTTTCCGTGCCCGCGGCACTCTTAGTTTTCCCATTACTGTTTGCCTGAGGCCCTCGGCTGCTTCTCCCGCTGGATTTCCTTAGTGCCTGTCAACACTAGGGTTGCCGCTAGTGTCTGGCGGCGGTGGGTGGGCTCCATAGGGCTCTCCGGACCGCGCATTGACAGGGACCGCGCCGCGAGGCGATCCTTTGCCCCTGACTGGTCTGTTCCCGACAGCAGAACCTCCGTGTTCTGCCCACCACAATCGCTTTGATCGAAATTACGATTCCATT
>JBLIMI010000347.1:0-4865 GCA_047638655.1 Minisyncoccia bacterium
CGTCTCCATGGGCAATGAGTTGCGGCGTGAGAGTTACGCCGCTCTAGAAGTTCAAGCGCCGCCCTTTCGCGACAAGGATCTCCTGCGCGTGAGGCGCTTCACCAAGCGCGACGGCGTGCGACTCGTGCCCGGCGGATCCGCCGTGCGACGCGGCGCCTACTTAGGGCCGGGCGTGGTTTGCATGCCGCCCATGTATGTGAATATTGGTGCCTACGTCGGCGCCAACAGCATGATCGACAGCCATGCCTTGGTGGGATCCTGTGCCCAAGTCGGCGAAGGCGTGCATGTGTCCGCCGCTGCTCAAGTGGGGGGGGTGCTCGAGCCTTCCGGCGCGCGCCCCGTGATCATCGAAGAAGGCGCCTTCATTGGCGGCAACACCGGGCTCTACGAAGGGGTGCTGGTGCGGCGCGAGGCAGTCATCGCCGCTGGCGTGATTTTGACCGCCACCACCCGTGTCTACGACTTGGTGAATGAGGAAGAGTTGACAGGGACCCGAGAACGACCTCTGGAGATTCCGGCGGGGGCCGTGGTGATTCCTGGGACGCGACCCGCCGCGGGGGACTGGGCGCGCGAGCGTGGCTTGAGCATGGATTGTGCGATCATTCCCAAGTACCGCGACCAGCAAACGGACGTGGCCACCAGCCTGGAAGAGGCCCTGCGCGAATGAGCACGGAGAACCCGGAAGATACGCCGCAAGGACAGCAGCAACCTCCTGCCTACGATCCTGAGCGGGTGCTGACCGACAAGTCCTTCGGTGTGAACGACGAGAAGCATTGGGCCACTGCTCGACGCGAGATGAACAAGGACGAGATCGAGTTCCTGCGCGAACGGTCCCACGCTCCAGGAGTCGCCGAGGGTGGAGGCGCGCGTAACCACTACTGCATGGAGTGCCACGGGGTGCTCGAACTCGAATACGATTCCACCGAACCGGATGCCGGCGGCCCCGCCGAACACTGTCCGCACTGCGGAGCGGAAATCGACCGAAGCGTGCGCATGATGTTCAACTGGGTCGAAATTGACCAGGTCCCCAGCGGTGACTTGCAGGCCCTATTGCCCTTGCTTCTCGGCGGCCTGGCCATCATCGTCGCCGGCCTGTCTTGGTGGATCTGGGGCTAAGCCGCCTGGCTGTCCAATCCACCGGTCAATTCATTGACCTTCAATATCAACTCGTCCAGTTGGACAGGCGCCAGCATGAAACCCTGCGCTCCGACGCGGCGGGATTCTTCCTGGTAAATTGAGCCCTTGTAGATCCCCGATGAGAGCAAGACTGGCAAGCGCTCGGGAGTGAATCGTTGACGGATGGCTAGGCAAAAGTCGAAGCCGGTCATGCCGTGCACGAGAATGTCGGTCAGGATCAAGCTTGGCACCTTGTTTTCCAACATGGATAGGCAACGCTGCGCATCTTGCATCACCGTGACCTTGTAACCTGCGAACTCGAGGAACTTGATGCGGGTGCTCGGATCCTCCTGATCGTCATGAACGAGATAGATTTCCTTCGACATCAGTTGGTCCTCGGGGTCTTGGCCAGAACTTCGGCGATGGTGGTTTGCCCAGCACGAGCGTAATAGATGCCTTCTTGGCGCATGGTGGTCATTCCGTCTTCAATGGCGATGTCTCGCAGGGTGTCGACGTTGGCCCCGCTGCGCAGCGCGTCGCGGAACGTGGTGCTCAGCAACATGATTTCGTAGATGCCACGGCGGCCGCGGTAGCCTGTTTGATTGCACTCCTCACAGCCCATGCCCTTGTAGAAGACTTCGTCATCTCCGAGGCCAAACAATTCGCGACGAGCGGGATCGACATCGTCCACTTCCTTGCAGGTGGGGCAGATGATGCGAACCAGTCGTTGCGCGACGATGCCACGCAGGACGTCCGACAATAGGAAGTTCTCGATGCCCATCCCGCACATGCGAGAAATGGTCTCGGCGGATCCGATGGTGTGCAACGTGGACAGTACCAAGTGGCCCGTGAGCGCCGCTTGCACGGAGGTGGAAGCCGTTTCAAGGTCACGAATCTCGCCCACCAGGATCACGTCAGGGTCTTGCCGCAAAGCTGCGCGCAGTCCCTTGCCGAAGGTCATGCCGATCTTGGCGTCACAGTTGATCTGGCAAATGGTCTCGATTTGGTTCTCGACAGGGTCCTCAAGCGTGATGACTTTGGCGTCAGGCTTGTTGAGGGCATCCAGCATGGAGTAGAGGGTGGTCGTCTTGCCCGAACCCGTGGGGCCAACGGCCAAGACGACACCATCGGAATTCTGGATCATGCTGCGCAGGCGCAGCTCTTGTTCTTCGCGCAAACCTAGGCTTGTGATGCCCGTCACGCCTCGACCTCCATCGAGGATTCGGATCACAGCGCCCTCGCCCATCAAGGTAGGCATGGTGGCCACGCGCAGATCGATCTTGCGACCGTTGACTGAAATTTGGGTTCGGCCATCCTGGGGCAAGCGGCGTTGTGCGATGTCCAGGTTGCTCATCACCTTGATGCGCGCGATGCACGGGCGAGCCCAAACGGACTTGAGAATCATGCGGTCGAAGAGAGCACCGTCAACACGGAAGCGCACGACGAACGTTTTTTCCCGGGGCTCGAGGTGGATATCCGATGCCTTGGCGTCAAAGGCCTCTTTGAGAATGGCCTGGATGATGTTGATGACCGGACCGTCGAGGTCTTCGCTCTCCTCGGGCTCATCCTGGCCGCTGAGGCCGGCTTCCAGGTCGACCTCATTCTGCTCGACAATACCTGCGATGTCATCCAGAGTGTCTTTGTCATTCGTGGTGGCTGCGCCACCTTCGAAGATGTGCCGAATGCACTCGTCGATTTCGCTGGACTCTGCGAAGGTCGCGAAGACTTTCGACTGCAGTTCGCGGGCGAGCGCATCGATGGCGTACACGTCCGCGGGGTCCTCCATGGCGACCGTGGTCACCCCGGCGATTTGATTGACGGCGATGGACTTGTGTTGGCGAGAAGAGTCTTCCCCGAGCTTTCGCGCCACATCGATCTCCACCATTTTCGGGTTGAGCTTGATGCAAGTCAGCTTGCCTTGACAACGGAGTGCTTCTGAGACTTGCTCAGAACTGATGAAGCTCAAGTCGACGAGAGCTTGCCCTAACCGAGTTCCAGTCCGCTTCTTATGGGCCAGACCACGCTCGAGATTCTCGGGCGTGATGAGACCTTGGCGCAGCAGCAGCTGGCCGAGCGTTTCGTGTGCTGCTTTCGGATTAGGAGAGGGATTCACTGGCTTGCCGGGGTCGCAACAGGTATCGGGATTGCCTTGGAAGGGGACACTTCCCGAATTGTTCGACTGGCGAGACGGGCGAAATGGACCCCTTTCTGCGAAGTTCGTGCCCTAAATTGGGCGATTGCTAGGCCTGGGGCCCCGTGCTGGGCTTGCGGTCGTGAAATGAGCCGCCGGTTCGGGCCAGTTCGCGGAGGATCGCGGGGACCTTGAAGCGTTCCATCCGCTCCGGGAAGGGACCCGTCGAGATCGAGCTTTGGCAGTGTTCGACCCGTCGCAGGATGTCCCCGGCGCCCTGGGAATCGGCCCAGCGCAAGAGTCCCCCGCGGAAAGGCGGGAAGCCCATGCCGAAGACCGTGGCCAGATCCAGGTCGAGGGCGCTCTCGATTACGTTCTCCTCCACGCAACGAGCGGCTTCGCAGAGCATGGGCAGGATCAAGCGATCAGCGATCTCCTCATCGGAGAGGAATTCTTCCTGGGCGCTGTGCGGGCGGGCCAGGCGACGCAGGTCACTCGAGAATCCTTTGGCGGGTTTGGAGGTCCAGGAGAGGTGCACGTAGAAACCGTCCCCGGTCTTCTTGCCCAGGTGCCCCGCGTCCAGCAGGGGCACGATCACTTTGGAGGGGGTCATGCGGTCGCCGTAGGCTGCGTGCAGGGACTCCGCCGCATGGGCGGCGATGTCGAGTCCCACTTCGTCGAGCAAACGCAAGGGCCCCATGGGCATGCCGAAGGTCTTGGCCACGCGCTCGATGCGTCCAGGGTCCACGCCTCCGTCGTAGAGGCGTAGAGCCTCATCGAGATAGGGGCCGAGCAAGCGATTGACGAGGAAGCCCGCCACGTCGCGGACCACCACCGGCGTCTTGCCGAGTTGCAAGGCGTACTGGCAAGCGACCCGGACCGTCGCGTCGGAGGTTTGCTCCCCGCGGATGATCTCGACCAAGGGCATCTTCTTGACAGGATTAAAGAAGTGCACGCCCACCACCCTTTCTGGATGCGGGATCGGTTGAGCGATCTCGGTGACGGATAGAGACGAGGTGTTGGTGGCGATGATCGTGTCCGCTGAGACTCGCTCCGCAAGCTGCCCTAGCACCAGGTGCTTGATCTGCATGCGCTCGGCGACGGCTTCGATGGCGAATTGCGTGCGCCCAAAGCCCAGCATTTCGTGGGTGACGTCGAGGCGATCGAGGGCCGCATTGTGGCGTTCCGGCTGAATGTGCCGACGCTTGAGTTTGCGCGCCAGGTCGACACGATGTTGCACGAGGGCTTCATCGAGTCCTTCGGCGGAGATGTCGAAGAGCCGCGTGGCGATTCCTTTTTCCGCCATGGAACTCGCGATTGCGCCTCCCATGACTCCAGCGCCGAGCACGGCGCCGTGGTGGATCGGATCGGGCTTGGAGCCGTCCTCTTTGCGTCCCAGTTTCTTGGCCCCTTCCATCATCTGAAAGATGCGAACCAGGTGCTTGCACACATCACCGGTGCCGAGCACGGCCACGGCGTCAGCTTCCTTCTGCAAGCCCTTCGTGAGCGGCGTCAAAGGCGCCCAGGTGACGAGCTTGGCGGCCGCGGTGGCCGCGGGGTAGTGACCGCCCGTCTGACGTTGGAGCGTCTTGTGTACCTGGCGGCTAATGACGGCCAA
>JBLIMI010000348.1:0-4852 GCA_047638655.1 Minisyncoccia bacterium
GTTCTTCCTGGTACTCGCTGGCGCCAACTTGGCCTGGATCGCGGCCGGCGCCTACCTGCTACGCACGGCCTTCATGAACGCTTCACACCCGGTGCTTAAGACTTTCATGATGGAAGCCTCCCCGCCCAATTTACGAGAGTTTCAGAACGCTCTGCTGCTCTGCCTTTGGGGCGTTGGCTGGGTTGTCGGACCACTGATTGGTGGCGCCGTACTCGACGCCACCGCCGACAACTACGCGATCCTGATGTACACCACGATCGGCTTTTACCTGGTCGCTAGCATCACGATGTTCTTCAGCCTGCGCCCGGTAGAACGCAGGCTGACCGAGAAGCAAGAGGCTTAACCCCGGCGCTTTTTGAAGGCCGCGAACGGGTCCGCGCTCTTCTCTTCTCCTAACGCATCGGGCTCCTCAGTGGGCAAGGGTGCCGCGGGGGCGGGCGTTGCCGGGGCTGCCGCTGTTGTTGCCACTGCCGCTGCCCCATCCATGCTCGGGGCGCTACCCGAGGACAAGTCGCTCGGATTGAAGTTGATGCCGGCGTTGGCGAAGGCTGCCATAAGGCCGCTCTTATCCACTGCCTTGATGTAAGCCTCGCCGGGCTCCACGTCTCCGGAGCTCACCAAAGCCATCAGGGCATCGTTCATCAACTGCATGCCAATTTTCCCGCCGGTCTGCATGGCGTTGACGATTTGGTGTGTCTTCCCCTCGCGGATCTGGGAAGAGATGGCGCTATTGACAAGCATCACCTCGAGGGCAGCCTTGCGGCCTCCGCCGATTTTTTTGCAGAGCGTTTGCGCGATCACACCCTTGAGCGAAGAGGCGAGCATGGTGCGAATCTGTGATTGGCGGTCCGCAGGAAATTGATCGATGATGCGATCAACGGTCGATGCCGCCGTCGTGGTGTGCAGCGTGCCAAAGACCAGGTGCCCCGTCTCGGCGGTTTCAATAGCGATCTCAATGGTCTCGAGGTCGCGCATCTCGCCCACCAAAATGATGTCTGGGTCTTCTCGCAATGCGGCGCGCAGCGCTGTCTTGAAGCCGTCGGTGTGACGCCCGACTTCACGTTGATTGATCAAGCAGCGATGGTCCGGGTGCAAGAACTCGATGGGGTCTTCGATGGTGATGACGTGGTCTGAACGGTTCTTGTTCAGATGATCGACCATGGCCGCAAGGGTGGTCGACTTACCACTTCCCGTCGGTCCAGTCACGACCACGAGCCCCTTGGAAAGAAAGCAAAGATCGAGCACGGGCTGGGGCAATCCCAGCTTCTCCGCGGTCAAGATCTCGGAGGGAATCAAACGAAAGACCGCTGCCGGGCCGCGATGATCCATGAAGTAGTTGCAACGGAAACGAGCCACGCCCGGCAGCTCGTAGGCGAAGTCCGTATCACCGCACTCCTCGAACTGCTCTCTGTTCCTGTCAGGGATGATCTCGTAGAGAATCTGACGCATTTGATCCGGTTGGAGATCGGCGCAGTCCTCGATTTCCACCATGTCACCGTGCAGACGAAACATGGGCTTGCGGCTTGAGGTCATGTGGAGATCGGAAGCATCCAAATCTCCCATCCGTTGAAAGAGAGAGTCAATCCAGGCCATGGTGGGGTGAGCGGGCAGAGGGTGGCGAAAAGGGCTCGGTTAGAGCGTCTATTCGTCATCCAGCGAGGGCGCGCTCAAGGGCTTCCTGGGGGATTACCCGGGGCCACCCGGGAAGCCGTAGGAGCCTGCTGGAGACGGGGCTTCACTCCGATTAGGTTCCAGGATTGATCGAAGAGCGAATCGGCCCCAATGGGTCCCTCAGACCGGGGTAGAATTGAGTGGCGTGCACACGCTCTCGCCCTCGTGACTCCGCTATGATCGCCGTTCTAGCCACTCTAGCCCTATTTATGCCCATTCCGAGGGCAGTCATGCCCGGACCGCCGGTTCGGCAACAGTCCCAAGAATTGGTGCTGAAGGAGCTCGAAAAGGCCGTCAAAGGAGAAGATTCCAAGAAATTGGTGAGGGCGCTGAGCGCCTCCGCCCGGGTCACGGACCTGCGGGTCACCCAGGCCAGCATGGTGGCAATCACGGACAGCAATCGAGGAGTTCGGGCTGCGGCCCTCGACACCCTGCGCTTCAACAAGCACCCGAAGGCCCTCGAGGCCCTGCACACCCTGCTGGAGAAGCCCGCAGGACTGCGGGTCCAGCCCGAGATCTTCGCCCTCCTGATCCAGGCCACAGCCAGTCACGGCAGCATCGAGTCCCTGCCATTGATCACCAAGGGCGGCTTCATCGATGACCCGGCACCCGTGCTGCGAGCACGCATCCTGGGCATGGGCAAGATTCACGAGAAGGCCTCCGTGGAGGCCTTGATGATTGCCATGCAGGACCTTCCCGCTGGTCAACGCCTATTGCACATGGATGAGTTCCGGTTGGCCTTGGCGCAACTGACCGGTGTGGACCACGGTCTCAACAGTCGGAGTTGGGTGCAGTGGTGGTTGAAGACGGGTCCAGGCGTTGCTCTACGCGACCAAGAAATGCCTCTGCCTGGTCCGTTGAAGTCTGAGTGGGATGACTTCTGGGAGACGCCCACGGAGATCCCTCTGGATCCGCCGGGGACGAAGACTCCGCAACCTGTAGCCAAGAAAAAGAAGAAGCCAAACCAGAAGCAAGTCAAGGAGGCTTCGGGTCCAGGGAAAGGCAAGCAGAAGGGGCCGGGTGCGCAGCAAGGAAAACAAGGCGCCAAAGGGAAGAACCAGCAAGCGCAGAAGGGCAAAGGCAAAGGCAAACAGAACGCCAAAGCCAAGCAGAACGCCAACTCCAAACAAGACGGCAAGGCCAATCCAAATGCCAAGGCGAAGCAGAACGGCAACGCCAAGCAGAACGCAACAGCGAAGAACGGCACGGGTGAGCCAGCCCCTAATTCCGAGCAAACCGAGAGTGCCGAAGCCAAGAAAGGCACGCCCGCCGAAACGGTCGAACCCGAAGCGAGCAAAGGGACGCAGAAACCCGCGCCCAAGGGCGAGCAACCCAAAGGCAAGGTCGGCGAAATTGGCAGCAAGCCCAACGCGAAGGGCGACACACCCAAACAGAACCCCCCCGGAGAGAAGCTCGAGACCAACGGCAAAGTCGGCGAGATAGGAAGCAAAGGCAAGGCAGGCAAGTCCAAGCCAAAGAACCCGTGACCCGTTGAGAGGCCAGACGTCTACAAAGGCGTGAAGACCAATAACCGCCTCCTACGTCTGGAGCACACCAGCCCCTCCTTTCCCCTCGCCTTGACTCAGATCGAGGGCCCCCCCGAGAAACTCTGGGCGCGGGGTCAGTTGCGCTGGATGGGCGCCGGAATTCCACGCATCGCCATCGTTGGAACTCGAGCCCCAACTCCCTACGGCGAAGCCCAAGCCCAACGCTTTGGTCGTGAATTGGCCCTAGCGGGCGTCACGGTGGTCAGCGGACTGGCCCGCGGAATCGACCAAGCGGCGCACCAGGCATCCTTGGACGCGGGGGGTGGCACCATTGCCGTGCTGGGTAGCGGCCTCGACCGCCCCTGGCCCAAGGTTCCGCTCGTGGACGAAATCGCCGCCAAGGGACTCTTGCTCTCCGAGTACGAACCCACGACGCCACCTCGGCCGAGGCACTTCCCCATGCGCAATCGCCTCATCTCCGGACTGTGTGATGGCTTGGTGGTGATCGAAGCCGCCGCTGCGTCAGGCTCACTCATCAGCGCCCGCTGGGCCGTGGATCAGGGACGCGATGTATTCGCGCTCCCAGGCCGCGTCGATCACCCCATGAGCGCCGGGTGCCATCGACTGCTGCGCGAAGGCGCAGGGCTCGTGGAATCGCCTAGCGAGTTGCTCGAACTGGTGTATGGAAATCGAGTCACGACACGGGCGGACAGTCAGCTTCCCACTGATTCTGACTCCATTCAATCGAGCCGGATCGAGAGCGCGCTGCGAGGCGAAACGCTCAGTGCCGATGAACTCGCGCAAACCCTTGAGGGCTCCATCCCCGAGCTACTCACGGAGTTGGTTCAATTGGAACTCGGCGGTCGCGTGGTGCGGGCACCGGGCGGACTGTACCGCTTGCCCTGAGGAGTTCCGCGGTCAGTTGACCGAAGCCACGGTGTACTCAGCGAGCAACAACACACAGACCAAGGCCCCACAACCGACGAAGAAGACGAACAGGCGTCGCGGAAAGGCCCGCAGTGCCACGGAATCATCCGGCTCCGCATAGAACGTGCCCATCAAGACGATCACCGCCGACAGGATCACGAACAGGATCAAGTGCACGATGGGATCTTTCATGAGGTCACCTGCTCACCCGTTTGACTCGCAACTTCTGCTCCAGGCTCTTCATCCTTCGCCTCCCAAGCCAACTCGCCCGAACGGTACACGTCAAGCATGGCAAGCACGTTGAGCATCCCCGCCACAGACGCGAAGACGGTTCCCGCTTCCGCGTAGGTGATCCGGCTGACCACTTGCTTGGCCCCCCACATCCATTGCAGCAGAAGCGCTGGCAGCCCCGCAAAGAACTGGCCGCCCCAGTAGTAGTAATGGCGCTCTCGACTCAAATTGGAGGAATCAGCCAGAATGGTGCCGGCCAACACACACCCCACGAGGCAAATGAAAACCAGTGCCGCGCGTAGCTTGCGCCCCTGATACAGATGACCTGCGCCGGGTACCAACCAGGTCAGGAGCACTGGCAGCGCGGGGCTACGCATTCCGCTCGAAAGCGATTTGGAAAGCCGTGCTTCAAAGTGCGCGTGGCACATCAGGCAGACATTGAGCACTCCAGAAACCGCGGTCAGCGTCGTCCCGAGCACCACGTGGGTGGGGAACTCGCGGGGAAATCCCGGACCGAAGGCCTTCGTCTGAATGTG
>JBLIMI010000349.1:0-4850 GCA_047638655.1 Minisyncoccia bacterium
AGGCCGAAGGAAATGCCGGCCCAGGTCGCTCCTCCGGATCAAGTCTGGCGTCTACGGCGGAGGACGGCAGAATACTCGGCTCCAATTCGCCATCCGGCGGCATCCCCCCCGGTAGCACCAGCCCCGCGGCCGGTGTTCTCGGAATCCCAAGTTGGCCCAGGGCCCATGACGAAATCGTCAGGCGTTGGGTCGAATTCACGCGCAGGTCGACCTCGCCTCGCTGATTGCAGGTCGTTCCAAACAACATGTCTGAATTGAATCCCAACAGCGCCAAGCTTGGCGTCTGGCTGATCGGCGCCCGCGGCGCAATCTCCACCTGCGTGGCCTATGGCTTGGCGGGCCTCGTCGAAGGCTTGACCGAGTCTGTGGGCCTCGTGACTGAGAACGAGATCTTCTCCAAGTTGCCCCTCGCACGATACGAGAACATCGTCCTCGGTGGTCACGACGTCTGCCAGCGGTCCTTGACCGATTCCGGAGCGGAATTGGTACGCACTGGCGTCTTGCCCGCCGGACTTGTGGAAGGTGTCGCCGCCCGTGCAGCGACTTTCGATTCGCGCATCGTCCCGGGATTGTTGGACGGCCCCGATGTCGGGTTTGCAGATCTCGATCCGCGTTCAGCTAAGTTGGGGAGCGCCCCGCCTTTGGAGCAAATCGCCCAATTGAAGGCCGATTTCGATGCATTTCGCAAGAGTCAGAACTGCTCACAAGTGGTTGTGATCAACGTGGCGAGTACAGAAGCCTACCGCGAAAACGAAGACGCCTGGGAGACCTTGGAAAGGTTTGAGGCGGCCCTCGACGAGGGCAAAGCGCAACCGGCGTCCACCATCTACGCCTACGCAGCCCTCAGTTCGGGCTGCGCCTACATCAACTTCACTCCCAGTCGTGGCTCTTCGATTCCCGCTCTGCGCGAATTGGCGGAGAAGCAAGGTTTGCCCCACTGTGGATCGGACGGCAAGACGGGTGAGACGCTCTTGAAGACCGTGCTCGCGCCCATGTTCAAGGCACGCGCCCTGCGCGTTCTCGCTTGGCAGGGATACAACATGCTGGGCAACCGAGATGGGGAGATCCTGAACGAAGCCTCGCACCGCCAGGGGAAACTGCTCAACAAGGACGAAGCCCTGCGCTCGATCCTGAATGATCCGGACATGCATTCTCAGGTGGCGATCGACTACGTGCCGTCCCTAGCGGACTGGAAAACGGCCTGGGACTTCATCCACTTCGAGGGCTTCCTAGGGGCCAAGATGTCCCTGCAATTCACCTGGGCAGGCAGCGATTCTGCCCTGGCGTCCCCTTTGGTGTTGGACCTGGCGCGACTGGCTGGGCTCTCCCTGGATCGGGGCGAGGCGGGGGTGATGGCCCACGTGGCCAGTTTTTTCAAAGCGCCTCTGAGCGGCGGAACCCACGATTTTCACGCCCAGTACGCTATTCTCGAGCGCTACGCGCTGGGGAACTGAGCCCCCGGCGGGCCGAACCGAGAGTTTTAGCAGGGTAATTCGACAGATTCGAGTGGCCACAGCGTCAAGGAGGGGTATCTCCCCTCGGAAGTCCCCAAGACGCCCGTTGTGCTAGCCGCTGCCCCTTCGAGGGTGACCTGATCTAGAAGACTCCCATGCCCCTTACTCGACTCATCCTGCTCGTTGCCGGCCTGCTCACAGGCGTGACATTCGCCGTGGATTCCTACGTGGACAGCACGGCGCCGCCTTCCGGTGCGCCTCGCCTAGTCGAGGATTGCTCAGGCGATGTCGTCGAAACACCGGCCGAGACACTCTTGCTGCGCGACGCCACCTGAGCTGGCCGAGGGCTCGATTCCCTTGAATGGGTGAGCCACGCCTGGAGTTTTTTGCCAGGGCGCGTACCGTACCGCCCATGCGCCGCGCCCATTTACGTCTACAGACGTCCACTCTCTGGTACTACCCCTCGCAGCAGTACTCGGATGAACCCATGGGGATGCCCGGGTACGAGGGCCGCACCCCTGCCTGGGTCATCTGGAACTTGCTGGAGCGCTACACCCGAGAAGGAGACCGCATCCTGGACCCGTTTTGTGGGGGAGGCACCACCCTCGACGTGGCGCGCTCCATGGCACGCGAGGCGCGGGGCTTTGATATCTCGCCAGCCCGCGATGACATCGAAAAAGGAGACGCGCGCAAGTTGCCGTTGGAGGACGAGTCCGCCGATTTCATCTTCATGGATCCGCCCTACTCCAATCACGTGGAGTACTCCGACGAGCCCGATTGCATCGGCCGGCTCGATGCTTTCGAGGAAGAGTACTTCGAGGCCATGGAGTTGGTCTTTGATGAGGCGGATAGGCTCTTGAAGGACCGGCGCTACATGGCGGTCTTCGTTGGGGATAGCTTCAAGAAGAAGGTCGGGTTCGTGCCCATCGGTGCGCGTTTCTTGGTGAGTCTCTGCAAGCGCTTCAAGGCCGTGGATCACATTTCGATCGTGCGCGGCAACCGCAAGCTGGAGGCTCCGAATTTTCACAAGGCCGCGGCAGAGGGGAACTTCTACCTGCGCGGGTTCAACCACTTGATGATCTTCAAGAAGGAACGCGGTCCACGCCAGTGAAGCGAGGTCAGCGACTCGGACGGGGCTTCTTCGAGCAACCGACGGTGGAACTCGCCAAGGCGCTCATCGGTTGTTGGCTCGTGCACCGGACAGACGAAGGCGTTGCGGCTGGCCGTGTCGTGGAGACCGAAGCCTACCTCGCAACGGAGGATGACGCCTCTCACTCAAGCGCTGGCGAGACGGCCCGCAACCGCGCGATGTTCGGGACACCGGGCAAGGCTTATGTCTACATGATCTACGGCGTGCACCATTGCTTGAATGTGGTCAGCGCAGAGCGTGGCGTGGGGGAGGCGATTCTGTTGCGCGCTCTGGAGCCGCTGGAAGGACTCGACCTGATGCGAGCGAGGCGAGGAGGCGTTGGAGACCGGGGCCTCTGCAGCGGTCCTGGCAAGCTAGTGCAGGCCCTGGGCGTGACTCGCGAGCAAGACGGTGGTGATTTCACCCAAGGGCCGCTTGGACTCTGGGCACCGGCAAAAGAAGGGACCCTGGACGAAATCGCCAAGGGTCCCCGCATTGGAATTCGCAAGGCCGCTTCGCTGCCCTTGCGCTTCTGGATCGCCCACTCGCCGTGGGCGTCCCGTTGAAAGCTCTACTCGCCCCCGAGTGAGTCGATGTCGATGGGAGCGTCCAGATCGAGGTCCGGCTCGGCCTCTTCTTCCGGTTCGGGCAAGGGCTTGAGCAGGCCGTCCATGCGCTTGGTCAAGTTGGTCTTGCTGTAGGTCGGAATCTCAAAGATCCAAGCAGAGAGTCGTGCGTTGAGTTCGCTGGCTTCAGCTTCCACCTCGGCTTGGGGGCGGGGAGAAGCGACCGCAAGCGCCTCACCTTCTTCGGGTTCCGGCATGGGCCCGGCAGCAATAGTCGGAGCGCCGTCCATGTCGTAGGCAGCCTCGAAGGCGGCCAGAGTCTTCTCATCCTGCTCCCAGATCTTCACGTTCAGGCGCAGGCCATCCTTGGTCCAGAAGCTCGACACGGCGACCGGGTCTCCGGGGGCCTCGAAGGACTCGAACTTCATGACGTCTTCGAAGTTCATGTACTGCAGCGCTCCGGCGATTCCGCCAGCGACGGCTGCGTAGGTCAGCTCTCGCTCCGCAGGCATGTCGTGCACCGTGAACTCTTTGTCCTCGTCGGTTTTGGAGATGGTGAGCACTTCACCATCCGCATGGGTGGTGCGCACGGCGCGCATGTCATCGCGCTTGAACTCGACAATTTTCTTGTCGAGCCAGGTGTCGCCGCTATCGGGAAGCTCCGGAAGCGTGCCCTCCACCAGCCATGAAGCCATTTCGGAGGGACGACGCACGTAGAACGTCTTGCCGCCGCCTCCAGAGCGGGTCTTGCCCAGGATCAAGGAAGCGATGGTCTCTCCGGAGGAATCGAGCAGGTCGACCTGCTTGGATTGCGTATCCGACTGCGGGTTCGCGCCAACGGACTGCACACCAAGTTGGACGTGGCGATCCGGGTTCGAAGTCTTCTCCTCGACGGTTTTGATCTCCGCCAGGGAGACCAACGTGGAGCGCACGTTGTTGACGTCAATCGGATAGCCGTCCTTCTCGGTCAAGACCCAGGTCTCCCCCTGACGCTTGACGTGAAACTCGCCGTCGGTGGTCTTGACCAGGAGTTCACTGACATCATTGATGGAATCGAACAGTCCAGGAAGCACCAGTTGTCCGGCGCTGGCGTCGGCCGCCTGGGAACCTGAATCGCGGTTGGCGAGGAAGCCCATGGCGATCAAGGCAATGGCTAGGATGCCTGCGATGAGGATTGATTTGATGTTCATCAGCTTGCTTTGGCGGTCGAGCGGTAAATCCAGAAAGCGATCCCGGCCAGGGCCACCATCAGCGGAACGAGGAAGTTATAGAACTTGATGCGAGTGCCGAGTGCGTCGATGTCCTTCTTGAGGGAGTACTTGACGTCGCGCAGCTTCTTGCGGGTTTCGATTCGCTTCTGCTTGAACTTGTCGATCTCGGCCCGTTCTTCGGGGGTGATGATCAAACTGCTGACCGCACCCTCTTTCTTGGATTGCAGCTCGGCCAGACGCTTCTCGGCTTCTGCCAATTCCTGCTCTAACTGCTCTTCTTCGGCACGAAAGCGTGCTTCAGAAGCCTCGCGGATTTCCTCCACACGAGTGAAGGGGCGTTCGAAGCCTTGCCGGCTGCGCAAGCTGATCAGGTCCGAATTTCCGGTCAGGTTGTCGAGCGAGTTGATCAAGAAGTCCGAGTTGTTGGCCGTGGGTTGCGCGATTTGCTGGCCAAAGAAATTCTGGATGTTGACCCACCATTGGTCCTTGA
>JBLIMI010000350.1:0-4843 GCA_047638655.1 Minisyncoccia bacterium
TAGCAGAAGACGTGCAACTGCGCGTACCAGCGGGTGGATTCGTACTTGGCTGCCTCTCCGCTCCAATCCAGTCCCGGCATGTACTTGGATCGAATTTCGGCGAACTGAGTGTCCCGCTCATCCGCGTTGGCCCCCGGGTGCTCGTAGACCCAGTGTTGAAATTCGTCGATGGTGCAGACATAGCAAATCAAAGAGATTCCGCTGCGCCAGCGGTCGCGCTTGAAGGTCTCCAACTGCTCGGGGTTCAAGAATTCGTCCAGGAAGGGCAAGCTCAAGTACTCCATCCCCATGGAATGAATCTCGCAGGCATCCGAACTCGGCCAGCGCAGGTCGACGGCCTCAATCCACTGGCTCTCCCAGCCCTGAAATGCGTGTCCCATTTCGTGGGCGAGGGTTCCGATATCCGACTCGTCGCCAGTCGAATTGCAAAGAATCGCCACGCTGGCTTCGTCACTGAATGACGTGCAGAAAGCACCTGCCCCTTTGCCCTTGCGATTCTCCAGGTCGATCAAGCCCTCGCGCCGCATGCGCTTGAAGTGACTCGAGAGCTTCGGCGACAGACGATCGAAGACGCGCTCCATTTTGTCCAACTGCTCACCAACGGGCTCCGCCACGCCCATGGGCAGGGTCAGTTCGGGGTGATAGCCAGCGTCCCAGGGCCGCAAGGTCTCCTGGCCCAGGCAAGCCGCTTGTTGAGCGCATAACTTCTCGAAGAGAGGAGAAGCGTAGCGCGCGACACTGGCGCGGAAGTCGGCGGATTCGGTGGGGCCGTAATCCGTTCGTTCCATGTTGGAGTAGCCCAGTGGAACGAAGTTCTGGTGACCAAGGCGTTTGCCCTGCTGATCGCGGAGAGCGACCAAGCCGGAGTAGATCTCTGCCAGTTGCTCGCGGTTCTCGAGGAACCAACCGAAGTAAGCGTCAAAAGCGGCCCGACGTGTGCTGGCTTTGTCCGATGAGAAAAAGCTACGGGCTCGCTCGAGGGTCATCTTGGTGCCCTCGACATCGACCTCACCGGAGGAGAGCAACTTCTCGTAGCGATTGACCAAGGCACCGTCCTGAACACGCAGTTCGCTGTTCTGCGGAGCGAGGGCAGGCTGCTTGACTTCCAAGTAGCGCAGCAATTGGTCGCCGTAACGCTCCGCAATCGCGGCGCGATGCTTGCTGCCAAGCAAGCCAGCCACCATCTGGGCATCGCCCTTCTCGCCCTCGGGTGTGATCTCCTCGCGATGCACCTTCTCAGCCTCTTCTGCGACCGTGTTGTTCAGGTCCTTTGAGTAGAGGTAAGACAGACGGCAGTACTCGGAATCCACATAGGACTTCAGCGCGTTCCAATCCGCAAAGAGCTGCAGCCAGCGGTCGCCGCTGGCGGACTCTTCGGCCGGCTCAAGCCGTTCCAGTAGCCCGGCGTACTCTCTTACCGTCCATTGCTTGGTCAAGGTCGAGGGGCGCTCGGCAACGTGGGCGAAACTCATGCGATTGTTCGTGGTCGGTGAGACGATTCAGACCAAAGAAGATTGGCCAAGGAAGAACGATAGTGTGGGCTTGGTCCGCGCGAAGCGAGAGCCGCTTTGAATTCTCTTCAAGGTCCTGGAGATAGAATCTCGGCTCAAAGGTCCCATTCGACGAGCACCGGACAGCTTTCGGGCTCCCAAGCGACAAACTTCGTCATGACACTCTGGAACCGATCGCTGGCCTGAAAGTCAGCCAACCAAGCGAGCAAGCGGGGCCAGGGCTGGGCCTCGAACCAGGCGCGATCGGCTGCAGCAAATTGCCGCACGAAGGGCGCGATGGCCATGTCCGCCAAACGGACCTGCTGGCCGAACAGGTGAGAGCTGGTGCAGAGGCGTTGCTCCAGGTCCAACAAGAAAGCAGACGCAGCTGAGCGATGCTCGGTGCTCACGGAGCCGGGATAACGGTCGCTATACTTGTAGCGATCGAGATGGTGCTTGAATTCGCCGTCGCAGCGAGCAATCAGGGCGAGGGCACTTGAACTCGCGTCTGAGTCAAGCAGCCACCCCTCGGGGTCGCGATTGCCAAGAGTCCACAGCATGATCTCGAGACTCTCATCGATCACCGTGCCGTTTTCTAGCTCGAGTACAGGCACGGTGCCTTTGGATGAAACGCTGTAGAGCTGTTGCGGCCGATTGCGCAACTCCACTTCGCGGTGAATCCATTGCTGCTGGCTCGAGGCCAGGGCCAAGCGCGCGCGCATGGCGTAGGGACAGCGGCGAAAGCTGTAAAGCGTTGGTTGCGTTTCCACATTCCAGGATGCCGTACCACGGCTTGTGTCCGCCACCTCTTTCATGTGGGACTCCCCCCGTGAACGCGCCAGAGTGATCTGTCTGGTGCGTTCGATGAAGCTGGCCCGCTGCTGCTCGGTGGACTCATGGAAACAATGAGGGCAGCTAACGCCTTCCACGAACTCGCTAGTGAGTCTGTGTTCCTCATTGATAGGGCGGCGACAAGCTCGGCATAGATCGTAGGTGCCTCGACGCAATCCATGGGCCACGGACACACGCTCATCAAAAACAAAGCACTCCCCTTCCCAGAGGCTCTCTTCTTGCGCGACGTTCTCCAGGTACTTCAGGATTCCACCCTTGAGGTGGTAGACCTCCTGCAAGCCTTCCCCTTTCAGAAAGGCCGTCGACTTCTCGCAGCGAATGCCTCCGGTGCAAAACATCGCCACCTTTGGCTTTTGACCAGAAGCGAACTCCTCGCGCAACCAGGCAGGAAAGTCTCGGAAGAAACTGAGCCGGGGGTTTTTGGCGCCCTTGAAGGTGCCGATGGCCACTTCATAGTCGTTGCGCGTGTCGATAACGAGCACGTCAGGGTCCTCCAGCAATTGATTCCAATCCGCCGGGTCCACGTACGTTCCCACGGACTGGGTGGGGTCAATTCCTGGGACCCCCATCGTGACGATCTCTTGCTTGCGGCGCACCTTCATGCGCAAGAAAGGGGCTTCGCTTGCGGTGGAAAACTTGATCTCCAGGCCAGCCAAACGGGCGTCCTCCTGCAGAAAGTCAAGAACGTGCTTCACTGCATCAGGGGCGCCGGCAATCGTGCCATTGATGCCCTCAGGCGCAAGCAGCAGAGTCCCCTTCACGTTGTGGTCAAGGCAAACTTCTAACAAGGGGTCTCGCAAGGCGTCGTAGTCCGGGAGTGCCACAAACTTATAGAGGGCTGCCACGTGAAGCTTGTCCATGGCCAGAGTGTACCCGATCCCGGTCCGGATCCATGTTTATCGCCGCACATGGACCTCCCGCACAGAGCGCTACCGTATCCTGCGGCCGTGAAAGTCACTGCACAAGAACTCCTGAAGATGGTCTCTCAGGGCGAGAACTCACACGTAGAGCTCAAACACGAACTGCCCGATGACGATGCCATAGCGCGCGCGTTGTGTGCGTTCGCCAACACACGTGGAGGCTGGCTGATCGTGGGTTATGACCCCGAGGGTGAAGCACATGGATGCCGCAACGCCAAGGGTGACATGTCACGCGTTCGGCTCGTGGCCGAAGAGGACTTGAAGCCCGCCCTTCACCTGAACTTGGACAGCGTCCGCACCGAGCATGGAATCCTGCTCGCGATCCAGGTGAACACCTCGGACGATCGTCCGCACACAATCCCCGGCGAGAAGAAATCACGTCGAGAGATTATCGTTCGTGTCGGCACGACCAACCAGGTCGCTGATGGTGCTACGCTCAACGCCTTGCGCTCTCACCGTACGCAAGGGCAGCCGAGGGATGCTTTGGAACAGAAGATTCTGGAATGGCTCGCTCATTACGAGAGTCTAACGGAGCACCCGCCAGGCGACGCGACACCCGCGATGTTTGGCAAGGCCGCCAACGTTGGTCTACGGCGGGCGAGCAAGGCTTTCATCAATATGGAGCGGGAAGGGCTCCTGATCGGATGTGGTGGTCGCACACACCGCATGTACGCGTTGCCCTAGGCGAGAGCACAATCGAGCAGCGCTAGTGCCAACGCGCGCCAGATCCGAACGTAACGGTTTTGCAGTCGGGGTTCTGGCTATCTCATCGATGATCACGCCTTCTACTGGTCAACGGCCACGGGCATGATCGAACTGGACGATTTGGGCAACTCAATGGGAGCTTCCGCCCATGACATCAATGACTCGGGGGTCATCGTCGGCTATGCGTACTCGGCCGCGGGCCGCAAGGGCCCCGTCTGGGTTGGCTGGCGAACTCAACCAGATAGAAATTGTCGAGGCCACCCCCGGCGCTGAGATTCAGGTTTTCTACGGCGCGGAACAAGGCACGAGTCAGGTTGGAGACTCCACCGAGGTGCTGATCGACATCGCCAACCCGCGCATGGTCAGCGTGCACGCCAATCAAGTCGGTCGCGCCCGTGTTCAGGTCTGGATCCCCGAAGGCGATCGAGGGAAACGCCTACTGGTCCAAGCCCTCGACCCGTCCAACTGCGATTCGAGCAACCTTATCGTGCGCTTGATGGACTGAATTGGGTTGGGGCCGCATCCCAACTTGCTCTCAAGTGCTGTGGCAGCGGGTCGCGCTGCCGCTGCCCGCTGCCTCAGCACTTGAACACTTGCCTGATGTCCGGGCAGTTTCAATTTCCCCCGTTGTTGCGCATCAGTCGGCGCAACATGAGAAGTGCGATCCAGATGATGAACACCCGAACCGCCACCGGAAATTCCTCGGGCAGATCGATGTCCATTTGCCGAGAAAAGAAATTGGATCGCCGAATCGTCCCCAGCAACTCCCCATCTTTCCTCAGCTCAAAGCTGGTGCTCATTGGAAAGCGCGGGACAAGCTGATAGCGCTCGTTGCCAACGCGTAGCTCGAAGACCCGGCGAAACACGTCGAGCTTC
>JBLIMI010000351.1:0-4837 GCA_047638655.1 Minisyncoccia bacterium
ACGAACTCCTCCTTGAAGATGAACTTGACGCCGTCGGCTAGGGGTTGCAACGCCCCGAAAGGGCCCACTCGGTTGGGACCGATGCGGTGTTGGATCCAGGCGCTGACCTTGCGCTCGGCAAGGGTGCACAGACCAGCAGCACTGATCAGCGCACCAAAGATGGCGACGACCTTGATCAGGGTGGCGAGCAGAACGGTCACTGGGCGGCTCCTTCGAGTTGCAGCAGCTCTCGCAAGAGCGACAGCGGTTGGCGGATGCCCGAGGGGGCCGTGCGCGCCGCAGCGATCTTGCCGCGCTTGCCATCCACGTTGACCCAGGTGCCTGGGCGTTCAGTCCAGTTGGCGATTTCGACGCTGACGCGCAGTGCAGGGACCGCGGGTGATTCCACATCGAACAGGTACAGTCGCACCTGGCTGCCTAGGGCGCTCAGGGCTTCATGGCCCACCAGACTCGCGATGCGTTCGCCGAAGAGGGTCGCCGTCTCGGCTTGCGCCAGCAACGAGGCCACTTCTTCAGCCGTCTTGCCAACAAACCCGAGCTCTTCGAGCCCGCGCCGGTTGGGGCAGGGATCTCCTGTGTGCAGGAAATCATCTTTGAGCGCGTTGGCCGTGGGGGAAAGAAAGATCGGTTCCGTGCCGAGGTTCTTGGCCAGGGTCAACAGTTCAGCACCTTCCTCGATGGTGACCCACGGGCTCACCACGAGCAGGTGCTTCGACAGCGCTGTGTGCCCCGAGCGCACCACTTCCAGGGCGTCTTCAACGTCCACGATTTCGAGACCCTGTTGGCCGCGAACTTGTGCCGGAACACGGTCCGCCGGATTGGCGTCCTCCAGTGCGAAGCGACCGCTGTCGCACATCCACCAGCGATTGACCTCTGCGTTGTAGCGTGGCCGAATGCGTAGCACCTCGCCCTTGCGCAAGACTTCCACCGAGGTGGAGCAACCACGGCTGCACTCGCCGCAGGTGGAGGCTTTCTTGAACAGGTTCCAGACCCGCGCCTTGAAGCGGAACTGCTTCGAGGTCAAGGCACCCACCGGACAGATGTCGACGATGTTGCCCTGGTAGTTGCCAGTCAGAGGACGGTCCGCGAAGGTCTCGATGCGCGAACGAGACCCCAGTCCCGCCACAGTCAATTGGGCCTTGCCCGTGACCTCTTCGAAGAAGCGCACACAGCGCGTGCAGAGGATGCAACGTTCCTGATCGAGCAGGACAACGTCCCCGAGGCTCTTGCGCTTCTCGAAATTTTGGCGCGGCTCCTTGGAGATTCCCTGGTCCTGGCCTTCTTCGTAGGTGTAGTCCTGGAGCGTGCACTCGCCGGCCTTGTCGCAGATGGGGCAGTCGAGCGGGTGATCCTTCAGCAGGAACTCCAGGCAATTCTTCCGTGTGGCGCGGGCCGCTTCCGAGTCCGTGTTGACCACCATGCCTTCCGAGACAGGTTGACGACAGGAAGCCACCACCCGCGCGGGCCGATCGCCTTCCTTGACTTCCACCTGGCAGATGCGGCAGGAGCCCTGGACGGAGAGGCCTTCGTGGTAGCAATAGTGGGGGACTTCCACGCCGCTCATCTGGCAAGCGTCGATCAAGGGCCGCTGGGGGTCGACCTCGACCTCGCGCCCGTTGAGAATGATCTTGGTCACGCGTGCACCTCTTCGGCGCTTTGGGCCTGGCCGTCTGGGTTGTTCTGACGCAAAGGACAGCAGCCCCCGTGCACGTGGGCTTCGATCTCCTCGCGGAAGTGTCGCACCACTGCCAAGGTCGGAATGGCTGCCGCATCGGCCAGCGCGCAAATGGTCTTGCCAGGCGCCATCTGCTCAGAGAGCCGAACCAAGTTGTCGATGTCGTCCAGCTTGCCCTGGCCGTTTTCGATGCGACTGAAAATCTCGTACAGCCATTGGGTGCCTTCTCGGCACTGGCTGCACTGTCCGCAACTCTCGTGGTCGTAGAAGTGAGCCAGGATTTTGGAAGCGCGCACGGTGCACGCTGTCTCGTCGAGCACGATCATGGCGCCGGTTCCAAACATGGAGCCAATGCCTTTGATCGAGTCGTGATCCATGTGTGTGTCGATCAAATCGGCGGGCACGATGCCCGTGGATGATCCTCCCGGGAACCAGGCCTTCAGCTTGCGATTCTTCCAAACGCCGCCGGCGTATTCCTCGAGAATCGTCCTGGCGCTGGTGCCCAGTGCGACTTCATAGACGCCAGGTCGCTGCACGTGACCGGAGACGCCGCATAGGAAGTTTCCCGGGCTGGCCTCGGTGCCCATGGATTTGAACCAATCGGCGCCGCGGTTGAGAATGAACGGCACATTGAAGATGGATTCGACGTTGTTCACGGTCGTGGGCTGACCCCAAAGGCCAAAACCAGCGGGGAAGGGAGGCTTCGGGCGCGGGTGCCCGCGCTTGCCCTCGAGACTCTCCATCAGACCGGTCTCTTCGCCGCAGATGTAGGCACCGGCGCCTTTGTGCATGTGGATCTCGCAACTGAAGTCGGAGCCCAAGATGTTCTTGCCGATGAGGTTCGCGGCCCGCGCTTCATCGATGGCCGACTGCAGGCGGTTGTAAGGCAAGCGGTACTCACCGCGCACATAGATGTAAACCGCCGAGAGACGCATGGCGTAGGCAGCAATCAAGCAACCCTCAAGCAACCCGTGCGGATCCTCACGCATCAAGATGCGGTCCTTGCAAGTGCCCGGCTCTGACTCGTCAGCGTTGACGGCCATGTAGCGCGTGCGCGGGTCCTTCTCGTGGTCGGGCATGAAGGTCCACTTGAGGCCAGTGGGGAAGCCTGCGCCTCCGCGACCTCGCAGACCAGAGTTCTTCACCTCGGCGGTGACGTCTTCTTGGCTGCGACCGTCCTTCAGGATCTTCTCGATAGCGGCGTAGCCGCCCAAGCGCTTGTAGACCTCAAGTGTGTGGGAGTTCTTTTGCTCCGCTTTCGTCAAGAGGTACGTTTCGGTTGCGGGGATCATGACAGGCCTCCCAAGATCGCATCGATCTTCTCGCGGTCCAGATCTTCGTGGTAGACGCCGTCGAGATCGAACATCGGGGCGTTGGCGCAAGCCCCTTGGCACTGCAGCAACTCCACCGTGAACTTGCCATCGTCGGAGGTGCTGCCGACCTTTGCGCCGGTGACTTTGCAGACGTGTTCGATGACGTCTTCCGCTCCTCGCAAATCGCAGGAGATGTTCTCGCAAATCCCGATCACGTGTTCGCCTTGCGGGCGCAGCTTGAACATGGGGTAGAACGACGTGACGCCGTAGACCTCCACCGGTTCCAGGCCGAAGAACTCGGCCAGATCCTCCATGATCTCAGGCGAGATCCAGCCGCCCAATTCTTCCTGGCAGCGGTGCAGAGCCGGAATCAGCCCCGAGCGCCGGGAAGGATACTTCTTGACGAGTTCATCGAACTCGGCGATGAGGGTTTCGGGAAGTGCCATCAGCGATCCACCTCACCCATCACGAAGTCGAGGCTGCCGAGCACTGCCACCACATCGGATAGCAATTGACCTTCGGCGAGCTTCGGAATGATCTGAACGTTCATCAAACTGGGGGCGCGCAGGTGGCACCGAAGGGGTTTGGCTGTGCCGTCGGAGGCGACGAAGAAACCGAGCTCCCCTTTGCTCGACTCCACTCCGACATAGGCCTCGCCGCGCGGCAAGCTCATGTCGGTCACGATTTTGAATTGGTGAATCAGCTCCTCCATGGAGCTGGAAACGTCGTTCTTAGGGGGCAGCACATAACGGCGGTCCTTGCTCAAGAACTCGCCTGTGCGGGAGGCCGCGATGCGTGCCAGGGCTTGCTTGCAAATGCGAGCCGATTGGCGCATCTCTTCCATGCGGACCAGGTAGCGGTCGAAGGCATCACCTTTCTCGCCCACGGCCACCTCGAACTCGTAGTTTTCGTAGCCGCTGTAGGGCTCGTCCTTGCGCAGGTCAAGGGGGACTCCCGTAGCACGCAGGTTGGGACCGGTCATGTTCCAAGCGAGGGCCGTTTCCTGGGTCAATACGCCGATGCCGCGGTTGCGCTCGTACCAGATGCGATTGCCCGTTAGAAGCTCTTCCCATTCGTCGACTTCCACCAGGAAATCGTCGATGAACTTGCCCCAACGTGCCTCGAGAGACTCGTCAAAGTCGGCGTACACCCCACCCATTCGGATGTAGGTGTTGTTCATGCGATGCCCGGTGTAGGCATCGAGCAAGTCGTAGGCCTTCTCACGCTGGTCGAAGGTGAAGAAGAACATGGAGATCGCCCCCAGGTCCATGGCCGAAACACCGATCGCGATCAAGTGCGACATGATGCGGCTGGTCTCCATCAACAACACGCGAATCGTTTGCGCCCGCTCGGGCACTTCCATGCCGCCGAGCTTTTCGAGCGCCATGGCGTAGCCGCAGTTGTTGAGCAGGGGCTGCAGGTAGTCGAGGCGGTCGGTGTGCACGAAGAACTTGCGCCAACCGAGGCTCTCGCAGGTCTTCTCTTTGCCCCGATGCAAGTAGCCGATGACCGGTTCGACTTTGTTCAACACTTCCCCGTCCGCCATCACCTTGAGGCGTAGCACGCCGTGGGTGGCCGGGTGCGAAGGTCCTATGTTGAGTTCGACTTCGGAACCGTGCAGGGGATCGTCGTGATCCTTGGCACCCATTTCGCCGGCGCGGTACTCGAGCAAGTTGTCGTTCGTGGAACTCATGCCTGCTCCTCCGTGGCCAGGCGACGTTTGCGGTCCCAGGCTTTGTACAGGCGGTCGGGTTCGATGCCCCCGTGGGGGAATTCCTTGCGCAAGGGGAAGTGGTCGTAGGCATCTGGCATCAGGATGCGCTTGAGGTCTACGTGACCCTTGAAGCCA
>JBLIMI010000352.1:0-4817 GCA_047638655.1 Minisyncoccia bacterium
CTCTATGAAAGTCTCTCTGATATACGCCAAGAACCAAAACCTGCGCACGCAGGCCGCGGAACTCTTTGCCAATGATGACGCAACCGCCGGCGACGGTGCCCGGGACGAAATATTCCCGCCCTTGGGCATCACAGTCCTTGCCGCCTGGCTAATCAAGGCTGGCTACGACGTTCGGCTCTGTGACGATTCGATCGAGTCCATGGAAACCGTCCGCGAGTTCATGGACTGGGCCGACGTGGTCGGAATCTCATCCCTGACTCCAAACGCCCGCAGAGCCCGCGAATTGGGCCAGATGTGTCGCAACGACTTCGGCAAACCCACCATTTTCGGCGGACCCCACCCCACCACCAACCCTGAATTCTTCCTGGAGTCGGGAGCCGCTGACGTTTGTTGCGCCGGTGAAGGCGACATCACTATCCAGGAACTACTGCCCGTCATCCACGAACGGGACAAGTGGGAGTCGGTTAAGAGTCTTTCCTATCTGAAGGACGGAGAGGTGTTCAGCACCCCGCGCAGAGAACTGCTGCAGGACATGGATTCCGTGCCCATGCCGGCCTACCACCTGTGGGACATGCCACGCTACATGCGATTGATGGTCAATCCTTGCGTGACCGCCATCACCAGCCGCGGCTGCCCCTATGAGTGCACTTTTTGCGACGCGGAAATGACCCCTCGCAAGTACCGATCGATGAGCCCCGGAGCCACGGTCGATCTGATGGAGCACATTCTCAAGACCTACGACCCGCCCCAAATCGTTCTCTTCGACGATCTCTTCACGATTCAACGCAAGCGCGTGATCGCTATCTGCAAGGAGATCGTGAAACGTGGACTGTTCTTCGAGTGGGCTTGTGAGTCGCGCGTAGACACCATGGACTTCGAGATGCTGCGCTGGCTCCGCAAGGCTGGCTGCGTCAAGATCTACTATGGTCTTGAGTCAGGTTCGCCACGGCTGCTCAATACCATGAAGAAAGGAGTCACCCTGGAGAAGGTTCTGGAGGGCTCGAGGCTGAATCGAGAAGTGGGGATGTATTACAAGTTCTACATCCTCTACGGCTTCCCGGAGGATCGTCCCGAGGACCACAAGGCCACGGAGGACTTGGTCGCCAAGACCTTGCCCAACGCCATTTCCTGTGGGGTCTTGCAACCCATCCCGGGTACGGCGGTCTACGAACAACTGAAGCCGCTCCTGATTCGCGACGTGGCGGAGATGGACTTCAACTACTGGCACGCTACCGAGAGCTTCAAGCACCCGTACTTCAAGCACGAGGAATTGCAAGAAGCCCGCGAGCGATTGTTACGAGTGCACGCGGCGGCCGTCTCTAGCCTTAAGAGCAAGCTAATCCGCAAATTCGATCGCTTGAGCGCGATGATGCGCCATCCCGAACTGATCGGGGACTACTTTGAGATTAGGAGCCGACGCAAGCGATTCCTGAAGCGAGTGCAGGACTCCGAATGGTCGTATGTCTACAACGAAGCTCGATCGGAGCATGCCAACCAGATCCCTAGAGTGGTCACGGACTGAGCGCTTGCTCACTTAGAATCCGAAGCGGCTGAGCAAACCTTGGCGGCAACGGGGACGCCTGCCGTGGAAACCACGGTGGGCGTTCACTTTAGGTACTGCATGGCAGCGGTGTGGAAGCGCCGAAAGGAATTGCCCACAACCCCCGTGACCAGCGCCATTTCCGACCGTCTCTCCCTGTAACGAAGGCTCCCCCCCCCCTTCGACGGAGAAACGACCATGTTCAAGCCACCGTTCTGCCCCCGCCGCGACTGCTCCCAGCACCGCTCCCCGCGCCTGAATTTCTACTACCGGCACGGCTTCTACCACCCCAATTGCCGCTCCCATGCCGTGCCGCGATTCCGGTGCCGGACGTGCCGCCGGACCTTCTCTCGACAGACGTTTCGGATGGACTATCGAGACCAGCGGCCGGACCTGAACGCGCCTCTCTTCAACCTCATCAGCATGGGCGTCGGCATCCGAATGAGCTCCAGGCGCCTGGGCCTAAGCCTACGTTGCACCGAGCTCAAGCTTCGCAAGATTGCGCGTCATCTACGCCAGCAAAACCTAACGCTGAGAGCCCCGCTGGACGGCGAAGTTCAATTCGTCTTCGATGAGTTCGAGACCTTCGAAACTCACCGGAGCTTGTGCCCGTTGAGCGTGCCGGTCTTGATTGAGAAGACCACTCGGTTCTATGTCTGGGCCGAGTCGGCCACGATTCGCCCAAGGGGGAAGATGACGGAGAAACGGCTAAGGAGCATGGCTACTCGTGAATTGAAGTGCGGTCGCCGGAGAGATCGATCTCGACGAGCTATCCGGCGCACGCTTAGCCGGGGGAAGGACCTGTTGGAAAACACTGCCGTGGTACGACTCTACACCGACGAAAAATCGACGTACCCAGGCTTGGCCAGAGCGGCTTTTGGAGCTTCGCACCTCGTGCATTACAGGACCAACAGCAAGGTCGCACGGACCACGCACAACCCACTCTTTCCGATCAACCACGAAGAGGCGCGCATGCGGGATGCAATGGCCCGTTTGCGCAGGCAATCATGGTTGGTTTCCAAGAATCGGCGTTACCTGGACTTGGCGTTGCAGGTGCACATGGCGCATCGCAATTACGTCAGGAAACGATTCAATGGAGACCAGGAGTCACCCGCGCAACTGCTTGGTTTTGTACACCGGAGGATGACTAGGACCGAGGCTTTGTCGTGGCGCCAGTGCTGGGGGAAGCAGAGCTTGCACCCACTCTCGCGGGCTGGGCAATCGGTGACGGGTTACCAAATTGCAAGGGGCATCGCGGCTTAGAGGGTGATTGCGTTTCCACACTCCGGCCATGCAATACCCTTTAATCCAACGATTTCCCCATGACTGCCCGCCCCCCCATATAACACCGCAGAGGCTCAGGGATGTTCACCGTGCCATCAGCGTTCTGGTGATTCTCAAGCAGCGCCAACAGCATGCGCGTGCTGGCGGCCACCGTATTATTGAGGGTATGGCAGAAGTGCACCTTCCCCTCAGCATCCCGATAGCGAAGGTTGAGTCGGCGAGCCTGAAAATCGTGAAAGCGTGAGGCCGAGTGAGTCTCGCCGTAGCCTTCACGGCCGGGCATCCAGGTTTCAATGTCGAATTTTTGGATCTGGGGCTGGCCGAGGTCGCCGCCGCAGACATTCACGACGCGGTAAGGGAGCTCGAGCGCCTGCAATATCGCTTCGGAGTTCGCCAGGATCGCGTAGTGCTGCTCCAAACTGTTTGCGTCGTCCGCGCGGTCGATCACGACCTGCTCCACTTTTTGGAACTGATGCACACGATAGAGCCCCTTGGTGTCCTTGCCGTACGTGCCCGCTTCTCGGCGGTAACAACTAGAGAGGGCTACGAACTTTCGCGGCAGACTGCTTCCGTCCAGGATCTCGTCCTGGTGCAGGGCGGTTATCGGCACTTCCGCCGTACCCACCAAACACAGGTCGTCACGTTCGTCCGTGCTGTAGGCCTGATCTTCCCCGCCTGGGAAGTATCCCGTGCCGATCATTGTCTCCGTGCGCACCAGGGTCGGCACCGAGAGAGGCGTGAAGCCCCGGGCCACCATGGAATCCAGCGCGAAGCGCATCACGGCGCCTTCGAGCAGAGATAGATCCCCTTTCAGCACGTAGTTGCGAGACCCAGCCAATCGCGCCCCGCGTACCACGTCTAGCCAGTCATGGGCCTCACCTAGCTCGATGTGGTCGCGCATGGGGAAGTCGAAGCTGCGGGGTTCGCCCCAGGTGCGCAGCTCAACATTATCCGTGTCGTCTCCGCCTTCGGGGACCTCATCTGCGGGCGGGTTGGGGACCAGGAGCATGCGGCTGTGGATCTCCGCCTCGAGCTCGTTGTAACTCACTTCCAGCGTCTTCAGACTTGCCTTGGACTCCTTTTGGGCAGCGGCCAGAGCGGGGCGTTCCTCGGGGGAGGCTTTGCCGATGAGTTTGCCCGCTTGCTTTTGCTCCGAGCGAAGGCTGTCCACCTCTGTCCCGAGGGCACGCCACTTTTCGTCCAGTTCGATGATGCGATCCACATCGCACTCAATATGTTTTTTCTTGGCGCCGGCCTTCACGAGCTCGGGATCCTGCCGGATCAGTTTGATGTCGAGCACTCTTATTCCCTCCAGGCGGATTCGATCTTTCCGAACAGCTTGTTCTTCTTCTCGGCAAGCTGCACTTCGGAACCATCCGATGCGCCTTTCTTGACTATCTCGAGATCCACTGGGAACCAAGCAGTGCCCCAACCTCCAGCATTGATCTCGTCCTGAGACTGGACCTTCTTGAATTTCTCGGCCTTGCTGCCGCGCTTCTCGCCTTTCTTGCGCCAGGAAGCGGTGGGCTTGGGGACGCAATTCCAGGGGCGTTCATATCGTTCGCCGGCCAGACCAGTGATCACCACGGTTTTCCCAAGGACGCTGATGTTCTTGCCGTCCTCATCAAACTTGAAGTCAAAGCCGAAGGGTGCGCCGAGGGGCACATTGGTGGTTCCTCCTGCGGTCACCACCCAGGGGTCGGGGTCCTTGGGGGGCAAAATCAGAGTCTTCATGACCTGGGCCTTCTTCCCCTTGCGCACCTCCCCGCAATAAAGGGTGTAGTTGCCCACGGGCAACTCGGTGTCTTTGTTCATCACGTCGAAGTAGCAGTTCTCGTACTTGCCCATTCCCTTGACGATGAGCCAGGTGGGATTGCCGCACTTGCCTTTGAAGTTCAGATTGATTTTCCCCGTCTCCATCGGCACGGCGTAGCCCGTGAGCGAGGTGCCACTTTTTTCGTTCTCCAGCCGGTACCAGGTTTCCCCGATCTTC
>JBLIMI010000353.1:0-4810 GCA_047638655.1 Minisyncoccia bacterium
CCAAAAGAGGGTACGGACGTATCTCTCTTCCGTGGACAACTCCGCCCAGGAGTACGCCATCGTTCCTCCTTCAAAGTCTGATGGTGGAGGGAAACCGGAATGGATGGGGCTCGTGCTCAGTTTGCACGGGGCGGGAGTGACCTCCTGGGGCCAGGCCAATTGCTATGGACAGCGAACGGACTTCTGGGTGGTTGCGGCCATGAACCGGCGCAAGTTCGGCTTTGACTGGCAGGACTGGGGGCGGCGTGATGCTTACGACGTGTTGGCATTGGCGCTCAGAGAGAGCGAGGTGGACCCGCGTTTCACTTATGTCACCGGGCACTCCATGGGAGGGCACGGCACGTGGCACTTGGCGGCCAACGACCTCGATGGCTTCGCTGCATGTGCACCCAGCGCTGGCTGGGAGAGCTTTGACTCGTACACCGGTCGGCCAGAAGGTTCGCTAGCAGAAGTCTGGCACGCGGCGGATGGCAGTTCGCGAACGCTGAATCTGATTGGAAACCTTAAGCAGTTACCGACGTTCATTCTGCACGGAACCAACGACGACAATGTTCCTGCGACGGAAGCCCTAAGCATGTTGGAGGCATTGACAAAGGCCGGAGGGACGGTTGAAGCGCACTTTGAAGGGGGCGCCGGCCATTGGTGGGGCAACCGCTGCGTGGATTGGCCGCCGTTCTTCGACTTCTTTCGCAAGCATTCCATTCCAGAAGACCCGACCCACGTGGACTTCACAACCGTGGACCCTTCAGTAGACGCTGATCACCATTGGCTTCGAGTGGAGCAGCCTAGCACCTATGGCGAGTTGCTGAGAATTCATGGGGAGTGGAAGCAGGAGGACGACAGCGTGTCACTGGAAACGGAGAATGTGGCGCTGTTCCGCGTCGAACGAACCCTCGAACGCGCCGTCATCGACGGGCAGTCCTTCGATCTCGACCCAGAAAGCCAAGCGCACTGGTTTCGCCGCGCAGCAGACACCTGGTCGCTCTCGGAGAGCGGGCCTTCCCCTGAAGAGAAACAAGCGCAACGCTCGGGTCCTCTCAAGAACGCCTTCGACAAGAAGTTCTTGATGGTCGTCGGAACCGGTGGATCAGCAGAGGAGAATGCAGCCATGCTTGCGGCTGCCCAGTTGCACGCAGGCTCTTGGCGCTATCGGGCCAACGGATGCGCCAAAATCATGACCGACGTCGACTACAACTTCCTGGTGGCAGAGAGCTTCGCCGGGCTGCAAAGCAACGTGATCGCCTATGGCAACCACGACATCAATTTGGCCTTTCGGTGGTTGCGGGATGATTGTCCCATCGACGTACGCAGGGGTCGCGTTGAGCTGACGCGTGATGGGGAATCACACAAAGTCGAAGGGGAGGGGCTAGGTTGCGCGTTCCTTTATCCGCATGGTGCGAGCGATCAGCACTTGGTGGGGATCTTCGCTTTCACTGGAATTTCCGGCGCTCGGCTCTCGAGCAATCTACAACCCTTCAAGAGTGGAGCCGGCTATCCCGATTTCACTTTGTTCAACGCAGAGATACTGAGTAGCGGCGACGGCGGAGTGCTCGAAACGGGGTGGTTCGATCGCGACTGGCGGCTCCCACCCGCCAAGTAGCCACCCACTCGAAATCCATCACGATAGGAATCCTGAGGAACTGCACATTTATGGGGAGCGTGGGCTAGCGTCTGGGCCCGTGGAAGGACACGATCCTGGTCCCGAATCATCCCCTACCTGGAGCCTCTAAAAGTGCAGCTCGGATTCGTCATTGATCACACCCGGTGCATCGGCTGCCACGCCTGCACCGTCGCTTGTAAGTCAGAGAACGACGTGCCCCTCGGGGACTACCGAACCTGGGTGAAATACACCGAGGAAGGGACGTTCCCGGATGTCCGCCGCAGTTTTGCCGTCCTACGCTGCAATCAGTGCACCGATGCTCCATGCGTCAGCATTTGCCCCGTAACGGCTCTCGAGAAGCTGCAAAACGGAATTGTGGACCTCGACCAGGAAATCTGCATCGGCTGCAAAAGCTGCATGCACGCCTGTCCTTACGATGCGCTGTACCTGAACGAGCAAACGGGTGCCGCTGAGAAGTGTCACTTCTGCGCCCACCGAACCGAGATGGGGCTGGCCCCGGCATGTGCGGTGGTTTGTCCCACCGAGGCCATTATCCCCGGGGACTTCGATGACTCGGAGAGCGTCGTTTCACGGATGGTGCGAGACTTCAATTTGAGCGTGCGCAAGCCTGAAGCGGAGACCAGCCCAAACGTCTACTACCGTGATGTTGCCCAGAGTGGCATCGATCCGGGGCTTTCCAACAAGAGCGGTGGCTACATCTGGTCCAATCCCCAGGGCGGTCCGCAAATGGACGCCCAGACGTTCGAAGCGCTCGATCGCCGCGCGAGCGGCAAACCCGACCAGGCGCGTACGGTTTATGACGTTCCGCGCAAGCAGTTGTGGGGCTCGAAAATCACGGACTACTTGTTCACGAAGTCTCTGGCAGGGGGAATTCTGCCTGTCGCGCTGGTGGTGAACTTGCTCAATGGCACCCAGGCCGAAATGGGTCTGATGCCCGCCGCGGCCTCGATGATTGCCCTCTGCATTTGCTTGCTGCTGCTGGTCTTCGACCTCAAGCGCCCGAAGCTTTTCTACACCATTATGACTCGGCCCAACTGGAGTTCCTGGTTGGCGAAAGGCTCCTTCGTGATCCTGGCCTATCAGATTCTCTTGGCGGGCTATCTCGCTCTGGGTTTGTTCACGGAGGGGGGCGCCAGCGCGCAGCTCTTTGTGGCGCCGACGCTCTTCTTGGGTGGCTTCACGGCTTGTTACACCGCCTGGCTCTTCGGACAAGCCAAAGGCCGTGTGCTCTGGATGCGGCGCCATCTTTGGGCGCACCTTCTTGTGCAAGCCAGTTTGGCCGGTAGCGCCTTTTTAGCCATCGTGCACAGCTGGTTTGGTTGGGGCGAAGGCGTTTCCCAATCACTGACCACCATCTTTCTCGTGAGCCTAGTCTTGCACATGGCGTTCACCATGCTCGAGGAACGCTGCGCACCCAAAGGACGCGAAGAGGAGTACGAACGAGTGTCCAAGGTCTTGACGCGCGGACCATTTGCCCGCCAGCACTGGGTTGGTGGCGTGGTCGTCGGGATTGTGATCCCTGTGGTGCTCTTGCTACTCCCCTTTTCTGCATCGATGCCGCTGGCCGGACTCTGTGCTCTGATTGGGCTGCGCATGATCGAAGATGCGTTCGTCCGCGCCGCCCAAGCCATTCCTATCAGCTAATCGCGATTCAAGAACGATGACGACTCCTCCGAGCCATGACACTGGGCCGCGCAAGTCTCCCTGGGAACTCGAGGTTGGACCTCCCCCGGATAAATGGGATGACTGGGTCGAACTGGACGCGAAGGCTTGGCCCAAGCGCGTCGAGAAACACTACCGCTGTATTCCTACCATCTGTTTCAACTGCGAGAGCGCCTGTGGCTTGCTGGCTTTCGTAGACAAAGAAACGGGCGCCATTGAGAAGTTTGAAGGCAACCCCGTGCACCCCGGCAGCCGCGGGAGAACCTGCGCTAAGGGACCGGCGACCATCAATCAGATCAAAGATGGAGACCGCATCTTGCAGCCGCTCAAGCGAGTCGGAAAACGCGGCTCTGGTGAGTACGAGCCGGTCAGTTGGGAAAACGCCGTGGCCGACATTGGTGGCCGAATCGCCAAGGCTTTCGACGAGGAACGCCAAGATGAAGTTGTCTATCACGTGGGGCGGCCCGGTGAAGATCACTTCGTTTTGCGGATGCTTCAGGCCTGGGGGATTGATGGGCACAATAGCCACACCAATGTTTGCTCCGCAGGTGCGCGCTTGGGGTACACCCTCTGGTTCCACGGGGATCGCCCTTCGCCGGATTACTCACGGGCGAAATTCGTGCTGCTGCTCTCGGCGCACCTGGAGACGGGGCATTACTTCAACCCCCACGCCCAGCGCATCATTGAGAACAAGGAACGGGGCATGCGCGTGGCCGTTGTGGACACACGACTCTCCAACACCACGACCCATGCTGATCTCTGGATCAGTCCTTGGCCGGGAACAGAGGGCGCGATGCTCCTGGGAGTGGCGCGAGAACTATTGAATTCGGGCCGTATCAATCACGAGTTCGTCAAGTCCTGGACCAACTGGGAGGAATTCCTGACCGAACGTGATCCGGATGGCCCCGGTGGCTTCGATCGCTTCATCGAACTCACCAAGGAGATGTACGCTGAGTACACGCCTGAGTTCGTGGCTCATGAATGCAAAATTCCAGCGGACTTCGTCGGTAAGTTGGCGGATGAAATTGCCGCCGCCGGCACGGCTTTTACGAGCCACCTTTGGCGCAACACGGCCGCCGGGCACGAGGGCGGGTGGCAAGTGGCTCGCTCTTTGCTCTTCTTGCACGTGCTCTCGGGCAGCGTCGGAACGGAAGGTGGAATTCAACCCAGCAGTTGGGATAAGTTCGTTCCGCGCCCACCGCTCATGCCGCCGCCCATCGAGCGTTGGAACGAGCGCCACTGGCCAAAGGAGTACCCCCTCGCTCACTACGAGATGAGTTTCATCTTGCCGCACCTGTTGCGGGACCAGAAGAACAAGATCGACGTCTACTTCACCCGCGTCTACAACCCGGTTTGGACCAATCCTGATGGTTGCAGTTGGGTGGAGATGCTCGAGGACGAAAGCAAGATCGGCTGCCACGTTGCGTTGACACCCACTTGGTCCGAGTCGGCCCAGTGGGCGGACTACATCTTGCCCGTGGGCTTGGCGCCCGAACGGCATGACGTGATGAGCCAGGAAACTCACGC
>JBLIMI010000354.1:0-4810 GCA_047638655.1 Minisyncoccia bacterium
TTGCGCAACAAGACGTTGGCCCCCACGTTGAGCAAGTACAAGTCCGTGCGTCCGTCCCCGTCGAAGTCTCCAGCCGTCACCGCGATGCCGTAGGCTTGCACTCCGACGCCACTGCCTTCGGTCACGTCTTCGAAGCGACCATTCCCGAGATTGCGGAACAGCCCATGGGGGTAGACTTCTCCGGGAGCAGCGCCGACCTTGCCGCTCTGAACGCAAAATATGTCCAGGTAACCGTCGCCGTCGAAATCGAGCAAGGCGCTCCCGGTACCGATCTTCTCGGGAAAGTAGTACTCCCCCGTCGCGCCGTTGTTGTGCATGAAGCTGAGCCCGGAAGCAGCCGCCTGGTTTTCGAACCAGGGCTCTCCGGCAGGCTCGGCGGCCGTACCGCTACCCGCGCTTCCTGAGGGATCAAACGAGTCGTTGCCACAGGACCAAAGGACCAGTGCTGAACAGAGAAGAAAGAGTGTCGGCTTGCGCATGGGGAAAAGTGCCACGACGGTCAGGTCGCGGCCGGGGTCGTCACTTCTTTGGTGCTGCCCCTCGTAGGGCAACGATTTGGTTGCGGAGATGCCCGAGCATGGCTTCATCGCCTGCAGGCTGGGCGGCGCTGAGTTCCTCGGCTCGCTGAAGAGCTTTCGCAGCGACTTCGACTTCCCCCAGTTCGAGGGAAGTGATCGCTTGACCGATCCAGGCGGCTTGCAGGGCCGGGTCCTGTTGCGCGGCTAGCTCGAAGGTCGCGCGAGCATCGCGCAGCAACTGCAGATCGAGTTGAGTCTTGCCGATGTTCACCAACATGCGGGGATCCCGGTGGCCGAGATCCGTGGCCCGTTGATAGGACGCAATCGCTTCCTCGCCCTTGCCAAGGTCAAGCATCAACTGGGCTTTGAGTGCGAAGGCCTTGGCGTTGGAGGGCGACTCTTCGATGATCTCAAGCACACGGGTCAAGGCGCCTTCCAGGTCGCCTCCGAGCGCGATCGCCCAGGTCTCGTCCACCAGTAATTCTCCGTTGTCGGGATCGAGCGCAGTGGCTGCGTGCAAGACCTCCAGAGAGTCCTGCATACGTCCGGCCGCCGCATAGGCGGCTCCCAGGGTGCGAAGAATTGGAATGTGTCGCGGTTCAAGTTGGCGGGCCTCTTCCAAGATGCGAATGGCCTCCGTCGTCTGTCGCGCTGTGATCAGTTGCCGCGCCTGACGATTGATCGCGGCCATGCCTCGCCGGTAGACACTGATTTCTGACTTCCAGGGATCGCCATAGTTCGGCTTGGCCGAACGCGAACTGGCCAATAGGGGCCGCGCCTTGTCCTCTTGCCCCAGCCTCTGGTAAGCCGTTCCAAGTTGGCGTTGGGCCCAAGGTCCGTTGGGGCCGTTCAAAAGCTCGCTGCCTTCCAAAAGCGCAACGGCCGCTTCGTTCTCTCCGAGCCACAAGTGCACACGGGCCAGACCAATGCGCGGCGCGGGGTCGGCTCTGTCAATCTCCTGGGCGCTCTCGAAGCATTCCCGGGCGAGAGCCGTAGCGCCCATCTCCAAGCACCATTGTCCACGCCGCCAATGGGCGGGCCCATAACTCGAATCGCATTCGATCGACTTCAGCAGGGCTTCCAGGGCCAACTCCACCTTGTCCGAAGTCTCTCGGGCAATGGCCAAGCGGTACCACCATTTGGCCTGACCTGGACGCAGCTCAATGGCTTGCAAGTATCGAGCCTCGGCCTGGCTGGCCTCGCTGTGGGCTTCGAAGATCATGCCCAGCTTCATCCACAGTTCCGGGTCGGAAGGGTCAGCTTGCAATTCCCGTTGCGCCACATTCAGCGCTTCACGCACCCTGGAGTCGAATCCGGAGATGTACTCGGGCAATGCGGGCACATCCAGCACTTGGGCAGTCGAGTCCGTGGCTCCCGATCCGCAAGCACCGAGTAGCAAGGGTGCAACTAGGACCAAGGCTGACCAAGTAAGAACTCTCTTCATGGGCATCACTCTACTCGATCCACTCCGGATCCTGAAGCCGACGAATGGGGGTCTATTGGCTTGAATTGGATCCATCGACGCCGAGCTTGGACTGAGTGCGCTCGATCGCAGCTTGAATGGTCGGCTCCGTGGGGCGTTGGACTTGAGCCATCCGGTACTGTTCCAAGGCTTCTTCCAAGCGCCCCAAGTTCTCCAGCGCGGTGGCCAGGAATGCGCGGATCTTGTAACGCTCCTCCCCACGGGCCAAGAGTCCGGAAAGCAGCACGACGACCTCTTCATGCTCCTGTTCTTGCAACAAACAACCAGCCAGGGTTTCCGCCGCGTAGATGTTCCCGGGATTCTCGCTCAGGGTGGCTCGCAGGAGCTTGATCGCTGGACGGTTGCGCCCCGCCTGGGCCAAACCGACGGCTCTCGAGAAGCGTTCGTACTGGCTGGCTCGCTCGCGCGGAGCGGGCCGCGTGCTGGCATCGAGGGGAGCGGGCAAAGAACCGTAAGCGTCACCGCCGCTGGCGTAACCGAGAGCGCGCAGATCCTTCAACGCCTGCTCTGAAAGCGCAGCCCCCTCGGTGGCTGCCAAGGCGCCGCGCCTTGAAAGTTGCTCCAGGGCAGCGCGATAAGGCTGAAGTTGAAGTTCCTGAACACCGATCAGGTTGTGCTCCTCCGCTGGGTCATTCTCCAGATCGTAGAACTCCGGGGAGGAACTGTGCAGGTACTTCCCGTTGCGATCGACCCAACCCGCCAAGGGACTCCAGCCGTAGTTCAAGTACCCCGAGTAAGACTCCACGTACACCCCGCGATCCGCCGGAAGAGGAGCCGCCGCAAGCGAAAGCCCATCCACGTCCCCCGCCGCTCCGAGTTGCAGCTCCTCGAGGAAGGTCGGATAGAGATCCACCAGGCTCACCACATCGTCACTGCGCGTCCCTGCCCGCCGCCCATCAGGAAAGCGCATCAACATCGGAATGTGAATCGTGGATTGGTAAGCAAAAGCAGAGTGGCTCGGCTCACCGTGGCGACCGAGGGACTCCCCGTGATCCGCCGCTACTGCCACGAAGAATCCCTGCTTCCCCACGCTTCGCTCCAATCCGTTGAGCAAGCGGCCAATGTCGTGGTCCATGGTCGCCACCTCACCATGATACAAATTGCCGTTCGCTTGTTCCGCAAACTCAGCCCCCGGCACATGGGGCATGTGGGGATCGAAGTAGTGAACCCAGAGGAAGAACGGCCGTTCGTCGTCGCGAGAGTTGAGCCATTCCAGAGCCTGATCAGTAACGGCAGTGGAGGTGCGCTCGCGCATGGTGGAGATCGATCCTCCCCCCCCATCAGCGGGCTCGTCGTAAACATCAAAGCCCTGGTCGAGACCATAGGGCGCCGCCAAGACGATCGCCGCCACAAAGGCTGCCGTCTCAAAGCCCGCTTCGGAAGCGCGCTCGGCCAGAGTCTCAGCGCTTCCGGAGAGTTGCGACCAGCCATTGTCGCGCACGCCGTGATGCAACGGATAGAGCCCCGTCATCATGGAGATGTGCGAGGGCAAGGTGATCGCCACCACCGAGTGCGCGCGATCAAACACAACGCCTTCCGCGGCTAGACTCGCCAGATTCGGCGTCAAGCCACGATCCTTGCCGTAGACGTCAAGGGTGCCGGGGTTGGTGGTGTCCATCGTGATCAAGACACCGCAGACGGGCAATGGCTCCCGCGCTCCACAACTCTGGACTAGGCACGCGAGGAGCAAGCATGCAAGGTTCGGCAGACGAGACTGATGGTTCGACGAATTCATCCCAGGCGGCGCTAGCTACTCTGCAGGGGCAGGCGCCCAGGGATCATAGCTACCAAAACTCCAGATGTGCCCTTCCGGGTCTGTGCAGGTGTAGCAACTTCCGCCGTACTCCTGCGCCGTGGGCGGCATCAGGATTTTCGCGCCCGCAGCCACAGCGCGCGCGTGATGCTGATCCACGTCGTCTTCCACCATGTACAGGCTGCCGCTGCTTCCGCCCAACTTCACGGGCGGGCGTTGGGACCCGATCTGCTCATCCTCACGGGTGGAGTACACCATGACCATGGAATCTCCATCCGGTGACTTCAGCTGACTGTGCATGACCTTTCCGTCCTCGCCCTGAATCACCATGTGCGCCGTGAATCCAAAAGCCTCCTCAAGCCACTGGATGGCAGCCGGAGCGTCATCGTAGGGCAAGGAGCAGATGAGACGATTGCCACGATTCGGTTGAGTAATCATTGGTCCAGTTGAGTCGAGTCTAGCAGTCAGTAGGAGTCGTCACGGTTTGTGAGGTCCGAGCACCGGGAACAGATCAAGCCGTGTTCCGTTCCTCTTGGCAGGGTGACTCAAGGGACCTTAGCACGACGATGAGAGGGGTTCGAGGATCGGCGCCTCACGAATTGTGGCGACTCTGGCGGGCGGCTAGGTGCTAGTCCATCCCGAGTTTGCCCATCTCGGCAGCAAGCCAGCGTGTGCGCAGACCGTCCATGGAGCCTTCGTGGAGTTGACCCCAGACCTCGATTCGCTCAATCACCATCGAGTAATCGGAGTGAATGAACACTTGCGGATGTCCCACTAACGGCGCGTTGCTGTTCAGACTGTTGATCGGCTTCCCGTTAGAAATGACAGAGAGCTTGCCCTCTCCGTCGTGAAGCAACTCACGGGTGTACTGCTTGTCAAAGAAGTTCTTGAAGCCGCCTTCGGGCTCCTTGAAAGCGTAATCGCCACCCGTCGGGCTGCGAACTTCGAGTTCCAGTCCGTTGTACGATCCGGCGTATTGATTCCCTGGAAGAGCACACACCGAGATACGGCAGGTGGATTCCTTGTCAGAAGAAACCTGCCCCCCAGAGACCATGG
>JBLIMI010000355.1:0-4808 GCA_047638655.1 Minisyncoccia bacterium
ATGATCGAGATCGGTGACGCTCCCAAGGCCAAGTCCCTCAAGGAAGTGAAGCGCAAGGAGAAGAGCGAGAAGAAGACCAATAAGGCCAATAAGGCCAATAAGGCCAAGGCCAAGGCCAAGGCCAAGAAGGGCGTGGTCAGTGATCTGTGGTTCGAAGAGAGCCAGCAAGCAGAGAAGACCGATATCAACGCCCGTGTGCTTTCCAGGGATGCGGGCCAGAAGGTCCAGGCCCTTGTCCTGCTCGAAAAGGCGGGCACCTGCGATGCCCCGGCCGAGTGCGAAGCAGTGAAGGTTCAGAGCTCCTGTTGCGCCGAGGCGGCTGGCGCCGAGTGTGATGTGGATGACGCCCGGGTTCTCAAAATCAAGCTCGGCGGAGCCGACTTCAGCGATAGCGCGATTGGCCTGAAGATCACCGGCCGTGTCCATGAGGAGCTCAGCGCTCAAGGGCTGGACGAGGCCAAAATTGAGGAGATCCTGGCCCAAGTCGAGAAGGCCACCGGAAACATCAAGTTCAACATCGGTGTTGACGCCAAAGGCCATCCGGCCCTGGGTCATGCATTCGGCGGCGGTGCGGGCCAAGCCTTCGTCATCGATTCCGAGTGCTGTGGCGCTGGCGAGTGCGACTCTGATTGCGAGAGCGAAGGAGGAGCCCAAGTCATCGAATTCCATCCCGACGGCAAGCACGGCGACGCTCAAGTGTTCCATATCCGAGGCCTGGAGGGCGAAGACCATCAATTTGGCTTGCACTCCATCGGCGGCGACTCAAACGTCAAGGTCGAGATTCGTGAGTTGAAGCTTGGGGGGGGAGAGCACCAAGGTGTCTTCTTTGGCACAAAAGGTGGCGAAGGTCATTCCTCCGACTTCGAGCCCGAGACCGAGGGCGGGGAAGGGCATTCCTTCCACTTCGAGATTGAAGGTGGCGAAGGCCATGCCAGCTTTGGGCGAGTCGAAGTCGACGGTATCCACGGTGAGAACCACAACCCGGGACACAACGTGATCATCGACAAGGCCCCCGGCAACCATGGCGGTGCTGGCCACGGCTGGACCAGCAAGTCTGGGGACAAGCACGAAGTGATCATCAAGAAGGGCGGCTCCAATGGCGGCCACTTCTGGAACAGTGCGGAAGGTGGCGAGCACGAGGTCATCATCGAGCATCTTGGTTCCGGCGCAGGTGGCCAGTTCTGGACCCAGCACGGTGGCGGCGACAAGAGAGTCATCGTCAGGAAGATCGGCGGAAGTGGCGATGGTCACTCCCAGGGCTTCTTCATCGAGTCCGACGGTAATGAGTACCATGGCGGCGGTGATCTTCACGAACACCAGCAGCACGGAGGCGGTGATCTTCACGAACACCAGCAGCACGGAGGCGGTGATCTTCACGAACACCAGCAGCACGGCGGCGGCGATCTTCACGAACCCCAGCAGCACGGGGAATGGCAAGTTCGCACGGGCCCCTCAGGCCGCACTGGTGCACCTCGCGAGTTTCGCGTCCGCAAGAGCTTTGGTGGCGACGCCCCTAGAGATTTCAGCGAGAAGATCCAGACTGGCCGCGGCGGTGTTTTCCATGCGCGTGAGCGCCGGGCTCCTCAGCCCCACGGTGCCCACGACGAGATGATGAGCGCCCGTCAGGAGTTGCGAGAACTTCGCGAAGAGCTACGCGCTCTGCGCGATGAGATTCGCGAGATGCGCTCAGGCTCACGCCGTGGGTCACGACGCTAAGCGAGAACTAGACTACAACTGGATCGGGCCCGATCTTCCCCAGGGAAGATCGGGCCCGATCTAATTTTGGGCTGCCTCAAGTGGGCATCGGAGTCAGCCCGCCAGGTCTTCCGGCTCGTCCCGTTTGTGTCGAGCCCTCAGTCCAGACTCGATGACCGAATCATCCGGGGCCCAGTCGTGGAGAATCCTCGCGACTGCGCCCAGTACTGCTTGGTCGGCGGCCCCGGAGAGCTCGATTGGGTCCGTGCTCTTGCCCTGGCTTTCCAGGGCGATGGCTCGCTCGACCACATCCATGACGCGGTCACGGGACTCTGGGGGCCCTTTTTGGGCCCACTGGATCAGCGGGAGGAGGCTTTCGCCTCGGGCTGGGTCGACTCCATGGCGCTTACAGAGGCTCTGGAGTAGGTTTTCGGCTTCCATTGGGACTGGGGATGGGGACACGATGCTCTCACATCAAACCTATCCCCATGCCGAGCCCTCGGCGCTTCCGAGTCCTACATTCTAGGGCCCGAGGGCCCTGTGTTAGAGCATCGACTCACTCTGGAAATCCACAATGGCGGCCACGATTGCTGGCACCTTGCGAGGGGCGATCCCCAGGAACTCCATGGTCGACTCGTCGAGGGTCGCTTCTGCCGCCTCGATCTCGCCATTCTCGACTCGGTGACAAACCAGGTTGGCGTTTGCAACCAGCGCCACGATGGGGTCGTCGCGCACTGCTTCGCGCGGGCCATGGTGAAATTGAATCGCCGACGAAACGGCGGGGGGCAATGACCAGTGGTTGGCAATGATCGCCCCCACGTCCGTGTGATTGAAGCCGAGTTCGCGCAACTCGACCACGTACAGGGGCTCACCCAGGGAGGCGGCCATGGAGAAGATGTCGAGGTACTTTTGACCCAGGCTATCCACCATCACGACCTTTCCGATGTCGTGCAACAGACCACAAACGTGGAATTCCTCGGGAGCTAGCCCAATCTTGCCCTCGCAGGCACGGGCGATGGTTTGGCAGGCTGCGGCGGTGAGCGATGCGTGTCGCCAGATCTTGTCGATGTCGAAGTCTGGGGTGCCGGCCAGGTGTTCGAACTGCTGGATGACGGCGGCCTGGGTGACCACGTTCTTGAGCACGCGTCCGCCGAGCACTCCGGCGGCTTGATCGGTGGATAGGCAGCGCTCGCGCAGGCCGTAATAGGACGAGTTCGCGATACGCAGGACCTTAGCCGCAAGCGGGGCGTCTTCGCCCACTGCGGCTCCGATTTCTGCGGTCCCCATCTCGGGGTCCTCAATCATTTGGCTGATGCGTTGGACGACTGCGGGGAGCGTCGGGATGGTCAGGTTGTCGCGGATCAGCTCTTTGGCGCGCTGGGTGCTCATGGAGGCGGGGGCTGGACTCTCGGTGCTGAATAGTGGAGGAATGATTGGAGGGCTCCCGCGCTGGCGGAAGTCCCGTCCCTTCTTATCGGAGAGAAGCCCGGGGAAACCTTGATGCTCACCGGGGCAAATGTCCGAATTGATAAGTGAGACGGTCCCAGAGGGCCCCGGCGGGTGTTGGGGGCCGTATTCGCCGACCCAGAGCCGCGCAATCGAGCCACTTCACGATCATGTCACGACACATCAGGCACCTGCTTCTGGCACTTGGGCCCCTCTTCTGGGGCGTCATTCATGGGGCTTGTAGCCCGGTGGGGTCCGGATCCGAGGCTGGCACTGCAGACTCCTCTGAGATCGCCGCTGTGCTCTCAGACGCTGAACCCAAGCACGTGCTGTTGATCGTGATCGACACCCTGCGCGCTGATCACATGAGTTGCTACGGCTACTGGCGGGAGACTTCGCCACACATGGATGCGCTGGCCGCCAAAGGAGTGCGCTTCGAGCGGGCCCTGTCCCAAAGCTCATGGACCTCGCCGAGCATGGTCACAATGATGACGGGTCACAGGTTGTCGTCTCGGCGGCTGAATTTGCCGCAGAGCAAGCCGACCCTGGCGGAACTCTTCAAGGACGCTGGGTTTGCTACGGGTGCCTTTGTCACCAATGACTTGCTCAGCCCGTTGAACGGTTTCGATCGCGGGTTCGACAGTTGGACCATGGACAAGAACGGCTTGAACAAGCTCGGCGTCGTGACCCAGTGGATTCACGACCAGCGCGATCAGGACACTTTCACCTGGGTGCACTTCACTGATCCTCACGATCCCTACAAACCTCCCCCCAGCACCAAGAGCGAGCAATTGGGGCGCTTCTCAGATTCGACTGAGGAGTTGATGCGCTCTGCCGTTGCAACCGGGCTGTACGGTGGTCTCGAGAACCAGCGCACCCAAATCGCCCAGGAGATCGGTCGCTACGACGATGAAGTCATGGCGGTGGATCGCAAGGTGCAGCAGTTGCTTGACGTGCTCGAAGAGACGGGGCGCATGGACAATTCGATTGTGGTCATCACCAGTGACCATGGCGAGTGCCTTTGGCAGCGTCTGGAGTCAGACAGTCAAGTGGAACACCAGGCCAAGGTTCGTTCCGAAAAACAGGGGGACGGTGCCAAGACTCGACTCAAGCATCGGCTCAAGCAAACCCACGGAACATTCGTGTTTCAGGAACTCGTGCGCGTGCCGCTCATTATTTCCGCCCCGGGACTCGAGCGCGGATTGGTGGTCAACCAAGTGGCAGAATCCGTTCATCTGGCGAGCACCATTCTGCGGCTGGCGGGGGTGGACGTGGGGGATTCGCCGGCGATGGTCGGGCGCAACTTGTTTGGATCTGATCTGCCCGGAGGTGGTTACACCATGACCGACCAGGGAGAGGCCTTTCTCGATGAGGACGGGTGGAAGCTCATCTTGCCAACGGAGGTGGGGCGCAGCGTTTACGGCATTTTGCTTCAGCTTTACCACCTTGGACAGGACCCCGAGGAGCTCAACAATCTCGCCCAGGAGGAGGAAGGCCAGGTGCAGCGCCTTAAGAAATTGATCGAGGCCCGCCGCCGTCAGGCCCTGCTTCCCGAGACTGGCGAGACCTGGGAAGAGGTCATGCGCAAGAACGCCGAGGCCCTGCGCGGGAACGGATACCTCGAGGGGGGCTTTCTAGACGGCCCAACGGGCGAGAACTGAGCCCCT
>JBLIMI010000356.1:0-4805 GCA_047638655.1 Minisyncoccia bacterium
GGCGACCAAGAGGAGGCGACCGAGCTCATCCGTTCTCCCGGCGGGGACGCCGTCCAACTCCACCGCCACGCCAGCTATTGGCGCGAGCTGGCGCACCAAGCCCTGCCCGGGCTCGAGCAGCTTGGCGGCAATCATGCAGCCCCAACCAGGCTCGAGGACAACCCTGGCTACCGTTGCCTCCCGCGAAGATGGAGAGATCGACACGCTGGTAGGGAAACTGTCGTCCGGCATGAAGCGCGGTCTGTATCCGGGGACGATCACGACCCAGTCGAAGCCGACGCCAGGGGCCATGGCCGGCAAGTCGAGTTGACCTCCCGAGAAGCCGACCGATAGGAAAGGTTCGCCTTCCACCCAGAGCGTTGCGGCTCCGGCAAGTCCCTGACCGGAGTCGGCATCCACGACTTCGACCAACTGCGGCGTGAGTGGCGCAATCCCGAAATCTAGGCAGGTGAAGAGCAATTCGCCCACATCACGGTCAACCACGAGCCCATCAGGGTGATCGAATTCGGGTAGGTGCCGCACACCCTGGAGCTCGACCTTCCACGACCCCGGCGAGAGATCATCGAAACGGAACAAGGAGCTGGACTGCTCATCCACTTGGATGTGTTCCGCTCGCACGACCTCGCCGCTGGCGCCCTGTTGCGTTGCGTAGACACTGATGTAACCGAACTGCAGTCGCCCGCTCTCGCTGGTGACACGAACGTCCAGCGTGCGGTTGGCAAGCTGCGCCTCTAGGTCAAAGGAGAGCGCTGCGGTCTCACCGGCCTCGATGCTAAACTCGTGCGAAGAGGCCAGAACACCGCGCGCACGCAAGTCGATCTTGTAGGGCCCGGCCGGCAGGTAGGCCAAACTCTGAGCGCCGGCTCTCCATCCTCCTAGGCCAGCGATCCAGCCCACGCGCATGAACTGGTTCCAGTTCTCCCGAGCCTCCGTGGACTGCAGAGTGAAGTCAATGTTGCTGGCGTGCACTTCACCCTCGACGCTGACGTGCAACTCGAGACTGCCGAAAGCTCCGCCTTCGAGATGCAACAGGCCGGGATGAATCCCGCGCAAGGTGCGTACTTCAGCCCAACCTTGCCAGTGCCCGACTCGGTCACGCAGTCGCAGGAACCAGGGGCCATTACCCAGTTTCGAGCGCTGCGCCAGGTGCGGCGCGAAGCGCATCCACGGATGGCGCCCCTCGCGCAGCGGAGTGCCCAGCACAAAGCTTGGATCGAACTGTGGCTCAAACCCCTTCGCTCCCAGAAATCCTCTGAGCTGCTCGACCGGCGCCCCGCGCGGCAGAATGAATTCGTAAGCGGGGCCGAGCTCCACCTCGAAGTCGAGCGTTCCATCTGCTGTGGGGCGCTGGTCAGGGCTCACTCGCCGGCGACTGGGGTTCTCAAGGGCGTAGTCAGGATGATCCACCGCGAGCAATTCGAAGTCGGCCTCAAACCAGGGGCTCGGCAACTGAGCAAGTCCCTTGGCGTTCGTCTCGACAACGAGTTCGTCGCGTGCTTCGGCGGAGAGGCGCACGCAATAAAAGGGCGCCACGCGACCGCTTTCACGATCGATGACTCGCAGGTTGAGCACGTCGTTCGTCGCGACTGAAGGAACTTGCTCTAGGGGCACGCGCCCAACGCCCTCGCTCTCGAGTTCCGGTGCGTTGCCGGCCAGAGATTCCTCCGGCAGCGCAAGCCGCTGCACGCCGGCCATGGCGACCTGGGCGATCGCCACCTCGTTGGAGCTCTTGTTCCATAGCCAGGTTCCGGCGAGGGTGATCAGGGCCAACGCTGCCCCCATCTTCAAGGTGCTACTCATGACAATCGTCCCGACCAATTTGGCCGTGCTGCCCACGAGGGTGGGGCCGGTTGCTGTGGGTGGTGTGCTCGGTATACGAAGCAGCGCCAGGGCCCAGGCCTCGCGTTTGCCGGCGTGACGCCGATCCAAGCTTTCGCGTAGCTGCGCCAGTCCGCGGGCGATCCTCGAACGAATTGTGGAAGCCGGGAGATTGCATTGCAGCGCGATTTCCGCCGCCGAGCGGTCCTCGTAGTAACGCAACAGCAAAGGCACACGTAGCGTCTCCGGAAGAGCTTGCAGTTCCCCGATGAGCAACCGTTGAGACTCCAGCAGAGCGCTCAAATCACTCGATGCCGGCACGGTCTCGGTGCGAGCCACAGCCCGCTCACGATCATGGCGGCGCGACTCGCTTCGGTGACGACGCAGAGAGAGCTTGCGTAGCACCCCTGCCATGAAGGCCGGAAGATCGCGGACGTGCCCGGGAGAGATGCGTCGAAGCTCGAGCCAAGCCTCCTGTGCCAGGTCATCCGCCGTCGACTCATCGGCAACCAAGCGCAGCGCGATCACACGCAGCTGCGCGCTCTGACGGCGTAACTCGTCTTCGGTCGGTGTGGCAGGGGGACAGTGCATGGCTCACCCCCAAGTCTCCACCGAGTGGTCCGATGACGACAGGAATTTGAAGAAGTTCGCCAAAGTGCAGCTCGCCTTGGGCAAATCCCGGCGACGAGAGCTTTTACGTGAAGCCTCGCCCCCGCGACCACCACATCACCCAATAACCACCCAAACCGCCTTTGCCCAGGTCGCCGCGGGCACCGACCAACAGGTCTGGAGCTTGCCCCTGAGAAATTCGGCGTCCTCACCGAAATCGGCAGGCAAGCCACCCCCAAGCCAGGGCTCGACGTCGATCTCTGGGTTCACCGACAAGTTTCTGGCCCCAAAGCGCTACTCGCCGTTTTCTTTCAAAGCGTCCGTGATCCAGTTCGTTCCTGGTGGCGGGAGCAGCGTCCGCCCAGATACAATTCCAGCACGCATCCGCTGCGACCATCCACCTGATACGCCTTACCACGGACGTTACATTTTGAAGCTAGCCTCGCTCTCACTGCTCTCACTGCTCTCACTTTCTAGCATCGCCAATGCGCAGATTCCGGGGACGAAGGAGTCGCTGGCCGACGCCTACCCTGGCAAGGCCTACTCGCCCTATGCCCGACGTGCTTTCCCGAGCCGCCCCCTGTGGGGCGACAGCCACCTGCATACGGGATTGTCGATGGACGCTGGCTTGTTCGGTTGTCGACTCGGCGTAGCGGAGGCCTACCAGTTTGCTCGCGGCGACGAGATCACCGCATCCAGCGGGCAACCCGCGAAGCTCTCGCGTCCGCTCGACTGGTTGGTGGTTGCGGACCACTCCGATGGCATGGGAATGGTTCAGGACATCGCGGCTGGGTCGTCCGAAGTGATGAAGTCTGAACAGGGACGTCGCTGGCACGAAGGCATGACCAAAGGCGGGGATGCCGGCGTCGAAGCTGCCCTCGACCTAATCTCGACCTTCTCTCAGGCCAAAATGGACCCGGAGATGTTTGCCCACTACTCACCTGGATCCAGCAAGTACGAGAGCATTTGGCAACGCGTGGTCGACACGGCCGAGGAATACAACGACCCGGGACAATTCACGGCCTTGATTGGCTTCGAGTGGACGTCCCTTGTTAAGGGGGCCAACATGCACCGCAATGTGCTCTTGCGCGACAACGGGGATCGAGCGAGCCAGATCGTTCCGTATACCACGCAGGCTCCAGTCGGCAGCCCGGATCCGTTGGACCTCTACAAGTGGATGGAGGCTTACGAGGAAAAAACCGGCGGGTCATGCTTGGCGCTGGCGCACAACGGAAACCTCTCCAACGGGATCATGTTCCCGATCGATGCTCAATACTCGGGTCGCAAACTCGACAAGCTCTACGTTGAGCAACGCGCGAAGTGGGAACCGCTTTACGAGGTAACGCAAATCAAGGGCGATGGAGAGACTCACCCCTATCTCTCCCCCGACGATGGCTTTGCCGACTTCGAGACCTGGGATGCGGGTAACCTCGACCTCAGCGTTGCCAAGACCAACGAAATGCTGGCCGGCGAATACGCCCGCGAAGCGCTCAAGAGTGGCCTGCTACTCGAGAGCAAGCTCGGCACCAATCCCTACAAGTTCGGCATGGTGGGTTCCACCGACAGCCACACGGGGATGGTCACGGCTGGCGAAGACAATTTCTTCGGTAAGCACACCGGCTACGAGCCCAAGCCCGGGCGCATGGTTCACCCGTTCATGAAGACCGAACAAGGCGAACTCACGGCCGGGCAGATGTCCGCCTCCGGTCTCGCTGCCGTCTGGGCCCAGGAAAACACGCGCGAGTCGATCTACGACGCCATGGAACGCAAGGAAGTCTACGGCACGAGTGGCCCGCGCATGGCCGTGCGCTTGTTCGGCGGTTGGGACTTCACGGATGAGGACCTCAACAGTCGTCAACCCGCTTTCCGTGGCTATGAGAAAGGCGTTCCGATGGGAGGCGACCTGCGACCTCGCACCGGCAACGGTGGCCCGGACTTCATGGTCTTCGCGTTGCGCGATCCGATTGGCGCCAACCTCGATCGCATTCAAATCGTGAAGGGCTGGCTCGACGCAGAAGGCAAAACGCACGAGCGGGTCTATGACGTTTCGGTGTCCGGAGACCGGCAGATCGTGAACGGCAATTGTACCACCCCGGTGGGCAACACGGTCGACCTCGAGGCAGCCAACTGGACCAATACGATCGGTTCTTCCGAGCTCGCAACGGTCTGGACAGATCCGGATTTCGACGCGGCCCAGAGCGCCTTCTACTACGCCCGCGTACTCGAAATCCCTACCCCCCGCTGGGTCGTCTATGACGCCTTCCGCTTCGGCGTAGAGATCCCTGAGGGAACTGCAACCATCCTGCAGGAGCGCGCCTACACCTCGCCGATCTGGTACACACCGGCAAAGTGAAATCCGGCGCGGATCAGCAACAGAC
>JBLIMI010000357.1:0-4769 GCA_047638655.1 Minisyncoccia bacterium
ACTGGCAAGACTGTCGATGGCTTCGAGTTCGATCTCTCGGATTACAAAGGCAAAGTGGTCCTTCTCGACTTCTACGGATTTTGGTGAGGCCCCTGCAGAGCGGGCATGCCCCATCTGCAGACGCTCGTTGAGCGTCACAAAAACGACCCCTTCGTTCTAGTTGGTGTGAACACCGGTGATTCCGTCGAGGACTACCGCGCTGGCCTTGAAAAATTCGGCGTCTCCTGGCTGAGTGCCTACCAAGGTGACAGCAGCCCCATCGCGGAGCAGTTCCGCGTCACGGGCTACCCGACCTACTTGCTGATCGACGCCGAAGGCAAGATCCGCGAGCGCGGACACAGCGGGGAGGGGATGGATGAGCCCATCGCATCTTTGATCAAAGAAGCCAAGCAAGCCTCGGCCGAGTAGATCAAATCCTGTTATGAGTAGGAAGGGCGGCGCCTTGTGCCGCCCTTCTTGCATGAATGGCCCCCTTCCTGACTCTCCAAAATGAAGCTAACTCCGTTTCACCTGGCCATCCAAGCGCGTGACCTAGCGGAAGCTCGGGTCTTCTACGGTCAGCAGTTGGGACTGCCGGAGGGGCGCTCGAGTGACGAGTGGATTGACTTCAACCTATTCGGTCATCAATTAGTGGCCCACCTAAACCCTGCGTTAGGGGCCACAGGCCAAGTGCCTGACATTGCCAACGGCGTGGATGGCCATGGCGTTCCTGTCCCCCACTTCGGGGTGGTTCTGGAGTTTTCGGAATGGGAAGCGCTGGCTAAACGAGTGCGCTCGTTCATTCCTGCGTTTGTCGTGGAGCCCTACGTCCGTTTTCGTGGCCAAGTGGGCGAACAGGGCACCATGTTCTTTCGCGACCCTTCCGGCAATGCACTCGAGTTCAAGACCTTTCGCAACATCGAGGGAGAACTCTTCGCCAAGGGCTCGTGAGCGGACGGTGGTTGCTGATGACTAACAATTCGGGCTAGTGACGAGTGGCTGGTCGAAAAGGAATCAGCGTGGCTTGGGAGGGTCCAAGGAATGGCCCGCATAGCAGTCGGTGACTCTTGGCGAGCCGAGTCCGGACCACCTCCTAGTTACTCGGATGCTCGTAGGCACCCCGATCCACCAGTGGCCCGCTGCCCAATCCAGTGTCCTGGGTGTGCGGGTCGTCCACGAAGCGGGCCTTGTGATCCAGGTCCGTGGGGGTCGCTTCGAGTAGATTGCCGTCGTTGTCCAGATCCCCCACGTCTTTGAGGACCACGTTGTTCCAGCCCGAGTCAATGCAGGGTGAACCGTGCTGTACGCGGAGATTGTCGTCGGCTGTGCCTTGAATGCCATCCATGCCCACGGGATCCACAAACAGAGGGTCCGCACCCGTGTTGGTCGGGCCGCCATAGCCGTTCCAACCATCCACGCATGAGTAGCGAAGATTGGACCAGCCCGGGTAGGGACAGGTGAAGTTCTCCTCGAAGAGATCTGAGCTAGCATCGGAATCGGTATTGCCCCAGAAGACACTGTTGGTGACCTGGTAACTGTTGAGCATGCTGACGTTGATTCCGCCTGCTCGCAAGGCGGAGTTCGCGTACACGGTCGTGCAGGTCAGCTTGCCCGCAAAGGTGTGAATGTCGAGGCCCCCACCGTATAGGCTTGAGGCGTTTCCGCGCACCACACAGTTGGCGACGTAGACTGCGGCCCAAGTGTCGTCGGACCGAATGCGAATGCCAGCCCCATTGCCACCCGCAACATTGCCCTGGATCACGCTCTCGAGAACCGTGGTGTCGCCGGAGCGCCATTGCAGGAGGCCGGCCCCCGATGCTTGACCCGCGCTGTTGCGGTTGTCCTCAATCGTGCACCGGGCCACCATCAAACCGTCGCAGCGGCTCTGGATACCGGCACCTCCATCCTCGGGACTGGCGCCTGGTGCTTCGCCCCCTCGGATGATCAGACCGTCCAAGCGCACATTGGCTGAGCGATACAAGGCCGAGCCAGATCGAATGACGTGCCAACTATTATCAGTGCGGTTTTGAAACCCCGCCAGATCATCACCATTCAGGTCACCCGTCAGAGTGACGGGATGAAGACTTGGGTTGCGTTCAGAGAGCAGCGTTTCCGTACCGGCGAACCCGCCGTAGAGATGCACGCCATTGTTCAAGACGAAGGAATGATCCTGCGCTCCAGCGTGTAAGGCTGGCCGGTACGTCCCCGCCGCAACCCAGACCTCGGTCGGGTCATTGGCACAGGAGGGTTGGTTGTTCAGCGCCATGCGCAAGTCAGTGTAGGCCGTGGCCCAGGAGAGCCCATCGCCGCCGGGGAGCGCAGATTGATCGACGTAGACTCGTCCGCCGCATTGATGCACGAAGGCTCCATCAAGCGCCGTGAACGAGTAAGGATTAGAGAACTTGGGAGCCATCCCGTTCTCGCTGGTCGCCGCTTGCAAGTGCAAGCCAATGGCCTCCCCGGAAACGACGGGGACCTGAAACGAGTGGACCAAGTGGCCGTTGGCGGCCAAAACCCCGAGAAAGATACGTTGCGAGTTGGATGTATGCAGGAACCCTTGTTCCGGTGTCAGAGGAGTCGCTGCGGAGGTACGTGCCACGAGCAGGTGCACATCGGCCCCAGGCTGCCCCACGACGCGTAGGTTGACCGTATCTCCTGCCTCGCCATAGGGACGCAGCGCGAAGAGTTCGGGAAGCGGGCCGGGGTATTCGGAGAGTGGTCCGCGCACGGCGACACCGTCCTGTCCATCCATTTGGATGCCAAAGCCTCCCTGCCCAAGCTCAATGTTGCAATCAAGTGCCTGAACTAGGGCGCCATTCAAGATGCTTAAGCCGTTGGCGCCGTCACCCCCATAACTCGCGCTGAAACCGCCACCGCTCCCACCAAAACCACCAGTCACGGAGCAGTTTGCCAGGTAGAGTGCACCACCCAGGACGCGCATTCCATCGCCACCGTCTCCCCCGGTGCTGTCGTTGTTGTGGCCGATGTCGTAGCCACCGGTGCCGCCATGTATCGTGCAGTGATAGAAGTTCACCATGGAATTCTCTGACAGGAGTCCCATGGCCCCAGCGTGCGGGTCCTCGTAGCCGGACCCACCCAGCACGTCGCAGCTAGAGAAAGAGACGTCCATGCTCGAGCGAATTGCGATTGCGTGGGTCCCCGAACCAGCAAACCCCGGATGATTCCAGCCCTCGGTTCCTGAGATGGTGCAGTCCTGGATGCGGACCCTTCCGAGATTGTTCTCCAACAAGAGGCCCACTGCATTGGGGTCCGTGGACGGTAAGTGTCCGAGGTCCGCCTCCGTCAACACACTAAAACCAGAAAGGACGAACGTATCCTCCGCCGCCAAGTTGCGCACTTCGATGGAGTCCAGGGACAAGCGCTCCTGAGCGTAGGCAAGAATGGTCAGACCTTTGCCATCCACCACGCATCCATCGAGCCAGCGCTCCTCCTGTTGTGGCTGCACCAAGATCGTGTCGCCATCCTGAGCTGCGTTCACGGCGGCTTGCAGACTGGCGAAATCGGCGGAGCCATTCTGGTCCACGATCCAAACTCCGCCGTAGCCGAGGCACGGAAGCGCGGCGAGGGCCAAAGCCATCCGAGCGACCACGAATAGGGAGTGCTGCATCAGAATTGGCTGGTTAGTCATCGGTGTCAGTTACGGGGGATCCAACCCTAGCACGGGCGAGAAAAAGTGGCAATAAAGGGTCCTGCAGGACCCTTTGGGCAGGCAGGATGGGTCCATGCTGCTCCTCTCCAACGTCAAAAGCCTCTACGACGGCACCAGTGCCGAGTCCTCCGCTGTCCACAAGAATGTGGACCTGTTCATCGATGGCGAACGCATCAAGAGTGTGGCGCCCCATGATCCAAACCTGAGAGCAGGTTCTGAGCTAACCACCATTGACGCTTCGGGCTGGACGATCACTCCTGGTTTGATCGACTGTCACTCGCACGTCACGATCACCAACCTCGGAGCGAAGGCACTCAACGAGGTCAACGCCCCCAATGGATTGGCGTTGGTGGAAAAGGTGCTCTACCGGACCCTCGTGGACGGAGGTGTGACCACGGCCAGGGACATCGGGGGAGCGACAGATGCGATCAAACGACTCGTGAACGACGGGGTCTTCATCGGCCCCCGTTTGAAGATTGCGATTTGCATGCTCTCCACCACCGGCGGACATGCGGACTTCCGTGGACCTGACCGTTGCCACGCGGCCTTGTCCACTCTCTGGCCCGAAGCCCCGGGCCGTCCTTCGAGTATCGTCGATGGGCCTTGGGAGTGCCGCAAGCGTGTGCGCGAAATTGCTGCCTGCGGTGCGGACCTGATCAAGATCTGTACTAGCCCCGGCGTGGCTTCGCCTTCCGATCACTTGCATCACCAAGACTTCAGTGCGGAGGAAATCAGGGCCATCTGTTTGGAAGCCGACGCGCGCGGACTCAAGGTTGCGGCACATGCTCACTCCGCGGCTGGCATCCAACTCGCCATTGAGAATGGCGTCAATGACATTCAACACATGTCCTTCATGGATGAACGTCTTGTAGAGATGGCGGACAAACGGGATTGCACGGTGACTCCGACCTCTTGGGTCGTCACGACCTTGCCCGAGGACGACGGACTCAGCGACTTCGTTCGTGAGAAAGCCAAGCGCGTGGCCGAGGTGCACTCCGCTGCGGTTCACTTCGCCAGTCAGGGCGGATTGCGCATTCTCGCTGGGACGGATGCTGTACTGGCACCCATGCACGGCAAGAATTGGATGGAGCTGTGCTACTTGATACGCGATGGGTTGTCT
>JBLIMI010000358.1:0-4757 GCA_047638655.1 Minisyncoccia bacterium
GCAACGAATGCGGGGTACTTTTCGCCCAGGCCGTAGTGTTCGACCAGGCAAGTGCGCACCTTGGAGAACTTCAAGGGCTTCGCAAGCACTTGCGTTGCGCCAGAACTGAGGAGTTTGCCGCGTGCCGCCAGGGAAGAGAGCGGAACGGCGACGATGACTGCTACTTGCTCGCATCCTGGAACGTTATGGATGGCCGAACAAGCCTCAGCAACCCCTTGCGGTGAGGGTTCCGTGGAGATCAGCATCGTGTCCGGTGCTTCTGCGGAGGTGATCTCCAGGTTCAAGGTAGCCGCCTTCAGGGAACTGAACGCGGAACACTCGGCTCCCCAGGCGCCAAGCGCCTCGCTGATCAGAGTGCGCAAGGTTTCGTTCTCCTCGATCACCATCACACGCTTGCCGACGAACGCCTCGGCCGGCAGTTCATCGACCGTTTGCTCGGCGGATTGCTTGAGGAAGGGAACGGTGATGCTAAACGTGGCACCATCGCCTTCGACGCTTTCGAGCCCGAACTCCCCGTGCATCAAGTCCACAAGCTGCTGTGAAATCGCGAGTCCCAACCCGGTTCCGCCAAATTCCCGGGTCGTTGAAGAATCAGCCTGGGAGAATGGTTCAAAGATCTTGGCGTGCTTTTCGGGGCTAAGTCCGATTCCGGTGTCGCGCACGGATATCTTGACCTCGGCCCGGTCCTCGGTTTCGGAGATCACCTCGCAAAAGAGTTGCACCTCGCCGCTCTTGGTAAATTTGAGCGCGTTACTGAGCAGGTTGGTAATGACCTGGCGCACGCGCGCGGGGTCGCCTCGTAGCCCAGCCACATTCCAGTTGGTCTGGAATATGACCAAGTCGAGCTGCACATCTTGGAAGCGCTGGGCAAAGATGTCGCCCATCTCCTCTGCCAAGAACACGAGGTCTAAATCCGTATCCTCGATCTCTAGCTTGCCTGCTTCGATCTTCGAGAAGTCCAGGATGTCGTTGATCAAGGAGACGAGTTGGTCGCCACAGGTGCGGACTGTCTCGAGCAAGCCCCGTTGTTCCTCGGTCAGATCCGTATCGAGCACGATGCCTGTCATGCCGATCACACCGTTCATGGGCGTGCGAATCTCGTGGCTCATGTTGGCCAGGAAGGCGGCCTTGGCGTTCGCGCCGGCATCGGCCATTTCTTTGGCCAAACTCAATTCGCGGTTGGCTGTAAGCAGATCCACCGTCCGCATCTGAACCTTCGCTTCCAGGTCGATACGGTGCGAGTCCAACTCTTCCTCACGGATCTGAATCCAACCCAGCATGCGGTTGAAGGCTTCGCTCAGGAGCCCCAGTTCGTCATCTGAGCTCTTCTTGGCCCGAATCGAGAAGTCCTGAGTCTCTTCAACCTCTCGAGCCGCGGCGGCCAATTCAAGGATGGGCCGCGCGATCCACTTGCTGAAGAAGAACGCGAGCAGGCTCGTCAGCGCCAGTCCAAAGAAAGCCAGGAGACCGGCCTCCAGCCCGTCCTGGAAGAGCTGGCGGTTCATTTCCGTCAGGTCCGAACGCACCATGATCATTCCCACTCGTTCGCCGTTATCGACGATGGTCTGGGTCAGGTCCAGATAGCGTTCGCCCCGGGTCTCCCAGGCCTCTATCGCTGCCATGTGGCGCGGCGGCCGGTGACCCTCATCGGCCAAGTACGCGAACAGTGAGCCATCAGCATCATAGATGGCCGCATGGACAACCGTTTTCATCCCCATCAAGATGCTGAGAGGGTCCAACGCATCCTCATTGCGCAAGAACCGAATCGCAGCTGCCGAGCTTGCGCCAACGGACTCAGTTGTCGTGCTGATCGCCTGATAGTGATGTTCCTGAATGCTGCGCCAGTGCCGTGTCACTTGCAACACACCGGTAGCCAGCAGTGTCACGGAGCATGAGATGAAAATCACAAGCCCGATCTTCGCTCGCAGGGGTATGGATCGAATCACTTCGCCGCCCCCTTGGTTTTGACGATCTGCGCCAGGTGCAGGAGCTTGGAACTCATCTCGAGTCCGTGGGCCTTGATTGCGTCCGGATTGACTCGGAAGCGTATCTTGCGTTTGACCACTTCGAAGCTGGCGCATGAGCCTTGCTCAGCGGCTTCCGGCTCGTCACCAATGAGCAGGATTGGTTTGTCTTTGCACAGGGCTCGCAGGGCCTTGTTTTCTTTCTCGGTCAAACCGCTGGCGAATACGACATGCGCCGTCACCTCCTTCGGAACGGACGGCTTGTAACGCACGACAACCTTGCGTTCCTGCAGGACCTTGTCCTTGAAGGTCTTCTCGAGATGCCCATCGAAGCGGTCGTCACCGATCACCCACACTTCGAGGGGCTTGTCCTTCGCACCAAGAGCCCCCTTGGGCCAGGTGGTGTACACGATGAAGTGATGGAGGCAGCCGGCCTTCGCCAGGTACTCGGGGTAGGATCCTTCCGCCTCCGGATCCAATGCTACCGCGCTCGTCCGAGGCTCACGAATCGGGTCCCAGACCCGGCTCGCCGCCATGAATTGGCCCGGACCAGCACCCTGCACGCACAGAATCACCAACGCCAAGCTGAGCAGGCGTTTTAACCATGAGTTGAGCCATATGGACGGTGTGGGGACCGTCACACAGACACTCGACCGTCCGGGGAGACGGTTCCATTTGTTGCGTAGGGGAGACACTGGGATAGGTGTCCCTTCTTCGGACTACAAATTCTTTATACTTGAACGCAACCTGCGCTTCCCTTAGCCCCACTTGGGGACAGCGCAAACTCCATCCAGCACCCCTCTCCCTACCCATACGCCCCATGCCCAAAGAACCTTGGTACCAGGCCGGATTGCGCTTCGAATGCCAGCGCACTGGCAACTGCTGCCGAACCCACGGCGAGTACGCATTCGTCTATCTCTCCGAGGCAGATGTGACTGCGATTTCAGGTCACCTGGGTCTCAGTGAAGAGGAGTTCCTCGAGCAACGCTGTGCGCAAGAAGGCGATTACACCATCCTGCGGATCGACGAACCCGCCTGCCCGTTCTTGAGTCCGGAGAGCACCTGCAACATCTATTCCGTGCGACCCAAACAGTGCGCCACCTGGCCCTTTTGGGACGAAAACCTGAAGGATGAGAAGCGCTGGGAGGGCCCGGTCAAGCAGTGTTGCCCGGGGATCGGCAAGGGACGCCTGCACAGCGTGGAAGAGATCGAACAAACAGCCCGGGAAACCGAGGAATGGTACGAATAGAGCCGCTTTCGGCGCAACGCAAGCCCGCTCTCATTCCTCTCGGCGTTTGCTGTAGTTGAACAACTGCTCTAGAGCATAGCTCTGCTTGGAGGCCGCGTTCATGGCACGCAGAACCTTGCCCATGGTGTTGGTAGTCAGCCGTCGCCCCTTGGTGGCGCGGGCGACCATCTTGTGGGTCAACTGATCGCTGGAAGCCTCCACCAGGTCCTGGGGACGGAGGTTGTGTTGTGTGAGGAGCTCGGCCAGGGGCTGCTCGCCCAGATTGCGTTCCATGCTTGGTGTCGTTCGTGGGATGTGCCAGGGACCAGTAAGGATACTGACACGGTGACACAAAGAGGGTCTGGTTCGCTACTGTAGAGTCCACGTTGGGGCACCGCCCCCCCCAACCCCACTCTCTTACAAGCTGAAGCAGCGCAAACGCCATGTCGAACTACGTCACCGGGTTGATGGACGAAGTGAAGTCCAAGAACCCCGCCGAGCCCGAATTCCATCAGGCTGTCCAAGAGGTCGCAGAATCCCTTGAACTGGTCTTTGAGCAGCACCCCGAGTACCGCAGCGCGAGAATCCTTGAGAGAGCCATCGAACCTGAGCGCGTGATCATGTTTCGCGTGCCGTGGATGGATGACCAAGCTGGCGTACAGGTCAATCGCGGCTTTCGTATCGAGATGAATAGCGCCATCGGCCCTTACAAGGGCGGACTGCGCTTCCACCCTTCAGTCAACCTTGGGATTTTGAAGTTCCTGGCCTTCGAGCAGGTCTTCAAGAACTCCCTGACCACCTTGCCCATGGGCGGTGGCAAGGGTGGCTCCGACTTCAATCCAAAGGGCAAGAGCGATGCCGAGGTGATGCGCTTCTGCCAGAGTTTCATGACAGAACTCTACCGCCACATCGGCCCCAATACGGACGTTCCCGCCGGCGACATCGGAGTCGGTGGACGCGAAATCGGTTACATGTTTGGCCAGTACAAGCGCCTCGCCAACGAGTTCACCGGAATCCTGACTGGCAAGGGCGTGGGCTGGGGTGGATCCCTGATCCGTCCCGAGGCCACAGGCTATGGCTCGGTCTACTTTGCACGCGAGATGTTGAAGACTCGCGGTGAAACGCTCGAGGGCAAGAGTTGCCTCGTGTCCGGTAGCGGCAACGTCGCCCAATACACCGTCGAAAAACTGATCGAACTCGGTGCGCGCCCCCTGACCCTCTCCGACTCCGGCGGCTACATCTATGACGAAGCTGGCATCGACAGCGAGAAACTAGAATTCGTGATGGACTTAAAAAACGCCCGCCGCGGACGCATCTCGGAGTACGCCGACAAGTTCAAGGGTTCCGTCTACACGGCAACCGACGCCACCCTCGGCCACAACCCTCTGTGGAGTCACAGCGCCCAGTGCGCCTTCCCGAGCGCGACGCAAAACGAAATCAATGCCACGGATGCCCAAAACCTGCTGAAGAACAACGTCAGCGTGGTCAGCGAAGGCGCCAACATGCCCACCACTCCCGATGGTGTTCAAATCTTCACGGAAGCCAAAATCCTGTTTGGACCCGGC
>JBLIMI010000359.1:0-4753 GCA_047638655.1 Minisyncoccia bacterium
AGCGCGAGGTGGAAGTGGGTGACGAGTTGCGCGTGCGCTTCAAGGCCAAGCCCGATCCCACCGGCGTCGATCCGCGCAAGCCGATCTACTTCATGGAAGGCGAGTACATGCGCGCCGGTGAAGTCATTGACAAGTTCTTCTACTGCCACCACGGCACCTACGAATAGGCCGTAGCATGTCGGCCGGGACGCAGACGTCCGGCCGTTCGCCGGCTGGTGATCGCAGACAGCGCAGGATTGGCATTTTCATGGCCACTTCCTGCGCGGTGCTGTGGGGCTTTCTTGCCATCGCCATGAAGATCGCGGTGGCCGAGGTGGACGCCTTCACGATCGTCTGGTTTCGCTTCGCCTTCGCCTTTGGGAGCTTGGCCCTGGTCATGGGAATCCGGCGGCCCGAGTCGCTTGCGATTCTCGTGCGTCCGCCCCTTCTGGCATGGGTGGCTGCGCTCGCCTTGACCGGGAATTACGTGGGCTTCTTGACCGGGCTCTCGATGACTTCGCCGAGCTTTTCCCAGGTCCTGATCCAAATCGCACCCTTGATGTTGGCCATGGTGGGTGTGGCCTACTTCGGGGAACGACTCTCTCGCTTTCAGTTGGGGGGAGCGTTGCTGGCCCTCGGCGGCTTCGTGCTCTTCTACTACGACCAATACAAGGTCGGCGTTGTGGAGCACGAGACCATGGCCAGAGGCGTGCAGATCTTGGCCGCAGCGGCGGTTGCTTGGACTCTGTACGCCGCCTTGCAAAAAGTGATCGTGGCGCGCGGCACTTCACCCCAGCGGCTCAACTTGGTGCTGTACTGCGTGCCGGCGCTACTGCTGTTGCCCCTGGCGAAGTTCGGAGCGTTGGCGTCGCTAACTCCGGGCATGTGGGCATTGATGCTCTTCTTGGGCGCGAACACGCTGCTCGCCTATGGTGCGCTGGGCGAGGCGCTCTCGCGTTTGCCTGCCTTCCAGGTGAGTCTGATTCTGACCTGCAACCCCTTGATCACCTTGGCAGCGATCGCCTGCGGCCGCTGGCTGGGGCTCGAGTGGGTGCCCGAGGACGAGGTGAGCGTCGTCGGCTATGGCGCGGCCCTGTTGGTCGTGCTCGGAATTGCCGGCGTTTTGAAACGCCCTGCAACCAGAAGCTGAGGCCGGCTCTAGCTCTCTGCGACGGCGCCTTACGCTAGTTGCGGTAGGCCTTGTGGCACTTGGAGCAACGGTCGGCGATGGAGTCCAAGCTTTCCAGGGCCAACTCACGGGCACCCAGTTGAATGTGGCCGGGCCTGGTCGCTTCCAAAGCGCGCACTAGGGATTCGGAAAACTCCCGCGACTCGTTCATCCAGGCCTGGAAGTCCGCGGGCTTGTTGGCGACCTCGTCCAGTTCACAGGTTTGCGTCAACACATCGCGTAGGTTGCGCGCTTCGTTCAGCGCATCCAGATCGGGATGCGCAGCGTCCAACTCGAAATCCCCATCGGCCAAGAGGTCGAGGTTGTCATACAGGCGCGGGATCTCGACCATCGCTTGGCGAAAGCCAACCATGGGCTTCGCAGAGGGGAAGTCCCAGACGAAGGCTTGCGACTGGTCGTGGCTCGGCATGACCTTGGTCGCGATGTCACGGTAGAGCCCGGAGTACTTCTTGGAAGTGCCCGACCACTGACGCATCTCGGCGACTGCCCTTTCGCGGCTGGCTCCATCCAAGGCGACTCGGCCGACGGCGGACGCAGCGGGCCCCCGGTGTCGTCCGTGGAAGCAGTGCACGTAGAAAGGACTCTCCAGTTCGCGGAAGGATTTGGAGAGCGCGAGCAAGTCGTCGTCCTCGATGCCTTTGTAGCGAATCGGAATGTGAACGTAACGCATGCCATGGGCGGCAGCGAGTTCGATATTCGGCACCTTGCCGTCCACGGAGATGACCGTCTTGACCCCCATGTCCTGCAGCGCAGCGAAGGCCAGGCTGCCCTGGGGTTCGCTCCCGGAGATGATGGTGTCACTCAGGTGGAACACGTTGTGCAGTTCGGGGAACTCTCCAGGGGGCACAGCGGGCAAATCGAGTTGCCCCGCGAGATCGTAGGCATCTTCCACTGCCAGCAATTGGGCCGGGGCGCTGGGCGCTTGTTGGTCCGAGCTGACACAGGCCGCCACGAGGGCAGTCAGGAGGGCAGTCAGGAGAGCGATCTTGGGGAGGGACTTGCGCATGGGGGAGCGTGCTGGCGGGCGGAAGATTCTGGCGTGGTGGCCTCCATATGGCAAGTTCCGTGCCGGACTAGGACAAGCATCCAGGCCTGTATGGACCGTCTCTCACATTACCCTGACCCTACGCGCGCGTAACGCTTCGTTTCCCCTGGGGAACACGGCGGGCCCTCCGTTAGCCTGTCGCCACCCGCCGCACCCCTCTCAAGCCCCAGGAGAACACCATGGCCGCAGCAAAACGGAAATCCGCAAAGACCCCCGCTCCAAAGAAAGGGGCCGTGGAACTCTATGTGGCCACGCGCAAGGGAGCCTTCGTTTTGAAGAGCGACCCGGAACGCAAGTCCTGGAAGCTGCGCGGTCCCTGGAAGCTAGGGCAGATCATTCAGCACGTGGTGCTCGATCCCCGGGATAAGAAAACTCTGTTGATGGCGGCCCGGCCGGGTCACTTGGGACCCTCCCTCTTTCGCTCTCCGGACAAGGGCAAAACCTGGCTCGAGGCCAAACGGCCTCCCGCTTTCCCGAAAGCCAAGCAGGGCCAGAAGGGACAGGTCGTGCAGCACACTTTCTGGCTGCAGCCCGGGCATAAGAGTGAGCCCGGAGTTTGGTACGCGGGGACGTCGCCGCCCGCCCTTTTCAAGAGCACGGACGGAGGGGACACCTGGAAGGGTGTCAAGGGTTTCAACGAACACAAGGACCATGACAAGTGGATCCCGCCGGGAGAGATGGGACCTCCCGACGGTGCGACGCTGCACTCGATCAACGTGGACGTGCGGGATCCAAAGCACATCTTGCTGGGTGTATCTACGGGTGGTGTCTTTGAGAGTCAGGATGCCGGTAAGAACTGGCAGCCCCTCAACCGCGGTTGCGCCATCGACTTTCTACCAGGGGATGACCACGAGCACGGACACGACCCGCACTGCATGGCCATGCACCCGTTGGACCCGAACCGTCTTTGGCAACAAAACCACTGCGGACTCTATCGCATGGACCGTGGGCCGCAGGGCGCGGACGAGTGGATTCGTGTCGGGGACAACATGCCGAAGAAGGTGGGGGACATCGGTTTTCCCATTGTGTTGCACCCACGGGATCCCGACACCGCCTGGGTCTTCCCCATGGATGGAGGAAGCGTTTGGCCACGGGTCAGCCCAGATGGAAAGCCAGCGGTGTATCGCACGAGCGACGCGGGCAACAGTTGGCAACGCCAGGACAAAGGCATGCCTTCCGAACAGGGTTGGTTCACGGTCAAGCGCCAATGCATGGCCCAGGACTCACGGGAGAAGATCGGGCTCTACTTTGGAACCACCGCTGGGGAAATTTGGGCCAGCCGCAACGCTGGCAACAGTTGGAAGTGCATTGCGCGTCACTTGCCCCACGTTTACTCCGTCGAGGTGGGCGGCGTGCACCAGTGAAGGTCCACATTCCGAGCCCGTTGCTGGAATACACCGGCCACAAAACGCCGGTTGAGGCTTCGGGCAAGACGCTCTGGGACCTGCTCCATGACCTCGAGTCACGGCACGCGGGGTTCCTCTTTCGGGTGATCGATGAGCAGGGCGGGATTCGTGAGCACATCCGCTTCTTTCGCGGGGAAGAGCTAACTCAAGAACTCGATGTATCCCTTGCCGGCGTGCACGAGATTCACATCATTTGCGCCCTCTCGGGCGGCTGACAAAGCTCAGCAGGAGTGGGGAAGGGGGCGGGCGACTTGCTATCATCCGCGCCCATGACTCAATCCCTCAGCCCCGAAGTGGTCGAGGCGGACCTCAAGTTCGCCATCGCCGTCGCCCAGCATGCAGGTCAGCGCGCCGAATCTTTGCGCCAAATCGAACGTTGGGAAGGCAAGATGCTTGCGGACGTCGGGGATCAGGCCTGCGACGGTTACCTCCAGGGGGTACTCTTCGGCCGCTACCCCGAGGATGGTGTGCTGAGCGAGGAAACGGTCGACTCACCCGAGCGTCTCGCGAAGGACCGTGCTTGGATCATCGATCCTCTGGACGGAACCAAGGAGTACTGCCAGTTGCGCCCGGATTGGGCGGTGCACGTGGCGCTCACCTACAAGTCCGAGTGCGCCTTGGCGGCCGTGGACTTGCCCGCCCAGGGCCAAACCCTGTGGGCCGTCAGCTTGGAGGGCCAGACTCGAGTCGGCATGCTCGGTGGGGGAGACTTGGTGCTCGGCGATTCCAAAGGCCCGGACGTACCGCGCATCGCTTGTTCGCGCAGTCACACGCCTCCCTGGATGGAGAAATTCCACGCCGCCATGGGTGGCGGCGAGCTGGTGCGCGCGGGCTCGGTGGGCAACAAAGTCAGCGTGCTACTTAAGGGCGAAGCGGATATCTACGTGCACAAGATCGGGCTCAAGGAGTGGGATACCTGCGCTCCAGAAGTGATCGCGCGCGCGGCCGGTTGGCACGTTTGCAAGTTACGCGGCGAAGCGCATCGCTACAACCAACCGGATCCGGTCAACCACGAACTCGTCGTGTGCCGACCCGCAATCGCCGAGCGTGTGATCGAAACTCTAGCGGGTTGCGGCGCCCTCGAGGACAACCGCAAGTTCTAGGTCGGGATCGGATGGCCCCTGCCTGCCGTCA
>JBLIMI010000360.1:0-4731 GCA_047638655.1 Minisyncoccia bacterium
GCACAGAACCGCAACATCGCCCTGTACAACGCGGCCGGTAAGCAAGTGGCTGCAGACCGTGGCGTGCGTTTCGTCGACGTTTTTCAGCCCATGCAGGCGATCTACGAGGCGAATCCGATGAACCTTTCGATCAATGGGATTCACCTGAATAGCGCGGGCAACCGGGAACTGGCAGGAGTCATCGACTCGGCCATCTTCGGCCCCGATGACAGCACGACTCCTGGTTGGGTCAACGACTCAGTGCTGGCCACGATCATCGAGAAGAACCTGCTGTGGTTCAACCGCTACCGGGTCACCGATGGTTACAACGTCTACGGGGGCCGCTCGCGCAAGGTCTACAACGGTGCCGCAGATGGCGTTCCGTATGCAAACTTTGAAGTCTTGCAGCGCGAACTCGATCACATCGATGGCCTAGTCGCTGCTCGCGACCGCAAGATCTGGGATCTCGTCAACGGACGTGAGCACACCCCCGATCTCTCAGATGTGCTTCCTCTGATGCCAGTGGCAACAAACAAGCAAGGGGGTGGTAGCGGTGGCAGCCACATCTACCTGGATCCCGAGTCGAGTGAGGGCAAGATCACGACGGCTGAGGGCATGCGCGTGGAGATCTTTGCAGACGAACGCCAATTTCCCGAGTTGGTCAATCCGGTGCAGATGGCGTGGGACACCCGCGGGCGTTTGTGGGTGGCCACTTGGCAAACGTACCCCCACTGGACTGTGGGGCAGCCCATGAATGACAAGCTGATCATTCTCGAGGACACGAACGGGGACGGATACGCGGACAAGAGCACTATCTTCGCCGACAATCTGCACAACCCCACCGGTTTCGAATTTTGGAATGGGGGTGTCTTGCTTGGAGCGGCGCCCAACTTGCTGTTCCTGCGAGACACGGACGGCGATGACCATGTGGACGAGACCGAGATTCTGTTGCACGGCCTCAGCTCAGCAGACACTCACCATGGCGCGAACAGCTTCGTGATCGGCCCCGGAGGCGGTCTCTACTTTCAGGAAGGGACGTTCCACCAATCTCAAGTGGAGAGCATTCATGGTCCAGTGCGCAACCGCAATGGTTGCGTTTGGCGCTTCAACCCGCGCACCTGGACCGTGGAACGTTACATTCCCTACAACTACGCCAACCCCCACGGGCACGTGTTCGACCGTTGGGGACAGGACTTCATGACCGACGGCACCGGCAACGTGAATTACTATTCGTTACCCTTCTCTGGCTACTTGCCGGAGCCGATGAAGCACTCCTCGTACTTCGCATTCTTCCCCCAGCGCAGTCGCCCGGCGGGGGGCACAGAGATCCTCTCTAGCCGGCACTTTCCGGACGAGATGCAGGGCAATTACCTGATCGCCAACGTGATCGGGTTCCGTGGAATCTTCAACTACAAGGTCAAGGACGATCACTCCGGGTTTGGTGCGGACGAACAGGAGCCCTTGGTGGAGAGCACGGAGTTGAATTTCCGTCCCGTGGACCTCGAAGTCGGCCCCGATGGTGCCGTCTATTTCCTCGATTGGCACAACGCCATCATTGGACACCTGCAGCACCACCTGCGTGATCCCAGTCGCGACAATGCCCATGGTCGCGTCTATCGCGTTACCTACGAGGGGCGGGATCTTCTGGAGCCTGCGAAGATCGCTGGCGAGTCGATCGAGCACCTGATCGATCTCCTGAAGTCGCCGGAGGATCGCACGCGCTACCGTTCACGTCTGGAGCTCAGTGGGAGAGATTCCCTGCAAGTGGTCCATGCGACCGCCAAGTGGGTCGAGCAACTCGACGAGAACGACCCGCAGCATGAACACAACCTGCTCGAGGCCCTGTGGTTGTTGCAACAACACAATCAGATGGATGGTGAGTTGTTGCAGCGTGTGCTGGATTCTCCGGATCCCCGTGCACGTGCGGCAGCCACGCGAGTGGTTCGCTACAGCCGCCACTTGCTGCCCAATGCCTTGGACTTGATCGGCACAAGTGTCCTGGACGAGAACCCGCGGGTGCGCTTGGAAGCCGTAGTGGCCGCCAGCTTCTTCCGTGGAGCTGCTGCTGCCACCATTGCGCTTGAAGCTCTGCGTCAGCCCACGGACAAATTCCTGACGTACGCGTTGAAAGAAACCATGCGCGCGCTGGAGCAGGATTGGAAAGCGGCCCTACGCGCGGGGGAAACCATTGCGGAAGGAAACCCGGCGGGGATTGAGTTCCTGCTTGGTCGCGTCAGTTCGGAAGAACTGGTGCACCTGCCGCGTGTGCCGGCGGTGCTCGAGGCACTCTTGACCCGAGCGGGTGTGGACGTGGCAACGCGTCTTTCCGCCGCGGACGAGCTGGCCTCGCTTCGCAAAACGAGCATCACCGAGGAGGTCCTCGCGGCTATCAAGACCGTGGATCAAAGTGGTGGAGGGCAAGCCACTCTCGTTCTCAAGCAATTAGGTGGTCTGTTGCGGCAGCTCAGTGTGTCGAGCCCGGGCCCGAGTCGTGAGCAACTCCTTGACCTGGCAGAGAACAGCCAGCGAGTCGCCACCCGCGCCATGGGGTACGCAGCTTTGATTGAACTCGAGCGATCGAACGTCGCGGCATGGGCGAGTGCCGGTGAGTCGAGTGCTCGCTTGCTTGGACTTTTGCAGTCGACTCAGTGGCTTACGGATTCCACTTTGCGCGCTGACATGGTCGCGCGTATTCGGCCCTTGATGTTTGCACCGCCGGAAGGAGTGAGTGTGGCCTCTCCGGGAACCGGACTCGATGTCGCGTTTTATGAGCCCTCGCCGCCGAACGCCCGCCGTGAAACCCTGTCCTCATTGTCTCCGACTGAGGAAGTGTGGTCCGATCACTTTCAACTGAACTTGGCACCCGCCCTTGAGAGCGACTCTTTTGGTCTCGCCTTCAGTGGGGTGCTTTTTGCTCCTCGGGACGGCACGTACACGTTCAGCACCAATTCGGATGATGGCTCGCGCCTCTACATCGGTGAACGTTCCGTGGTGGAGAACGATGGCCCGCACGGCATGGTGAGCCGCTCCGGCGAGATCTTCCTTTCGAAGGGTCCGCATCCGATTCTGGTCACGTTCTTCGAGAGTGGTGGCGGGCAAGGGCTACAAGTTCACTGGTCGGGTCCGGGCGTGGAGCGCCAACTGATTCCTGCGAGCGTGCTCGGCACCGGGATCGGCGGCAAGATTCAAGAGTCGGCTGTGCGTGCCATGGCCTTTGCCCCTGGCTCCGGGGATCAAAAGCTGACCGATGCAGCAGAGCTCATCGAACAAGGGATTTCGTGGGAGGCTTGCTTGCAACTGATGGCGAGCGGCGCTTCCGTCCTGCACGGTTCCGAGGCCGCAACTCGCGCACTCGAAGTCATGCTGCCGAGACTCGCTGCCTTGCCCGCTGAAGAGCGTACAGGCGCTGACATGGAGTCTGTCTTGGAATTGTGTCGGTCCTTGGCCAGTGGGCTCCCCTCCGACGCGCAAGCGAGTTACCTAGCCCGATTGGGTCAACTGGGCGGCACTCGCATCGAGATCGCCACCCTTCCGCACCAGATGCTCTACGACCTGGACGAGTTCTGGGTGCAAGCGGGCCGCCCGGTCACCATCGAGTTCACGAATAACGATGTGATGCCGCACAACTTGGTCGTGACCATTCCGGGCGCGATGGAATTGGTGGGCCAGGCGGCCGAGGCCCTCGGTGGGAGCGGACAAGGGGCGAACCAATTCGTGCCCGAAACACCGTCGGTCTTGTGGTTTACAAGCTTGGTTCTCCCGGGCCAAACGGAGAGCCTGACGTTCACCGCGCCCAGCGAGCTCGGGGATCACCCGTACGTTTGCACGTATCCCGGTCACTGGCGTGTGATGAATGGAGTGATGCATGTCATCGCGCCCGGTGAAGAGGGGGGCGCGATTGCTCGCCGCAGCTCGGACCTATCCCATGTGGAACCGCGCGCCTTCGTGCAAGACTGGACGCTCGCGGATCTTGAACCGATCCTTGAGCAAGGCTGGCTCGCCCAGGCTTCCTACGATCGCGGTGAGAAGCTCTTTGCTGCCACCGGTTGCATTAACTGCCACACGGTCGGCTGCGAAGGCCAAGGTGCCGGCCCGGACCTGATCGACGTCGGGCAGAAGTACGAACCTGGCATGCTTCTGCGACACATCTTCGAGCCATCACTGGAGGTGCTTGAAGATTACAGCTTCTACATTTTCGAGGTGGAGGGCCAGTCGGACGTGATCGGCCGCATCGTGGAAGACGATGGCAAGAACTTGCACATCCTGCAGACTCTGTTGGAGCCGGACAGCCTGATCCAAATCGAGAAAGCCAAGATCATCGAACGCTTCGACACCGGGCTTTCGCCCATGCCGACGGGCTTGCTCGTGACTCTAACCAAGGATGAGATTCGGGACCTTGTGAGCTATGTGATGAACCCTCGTCCGATGGAGGAGGAAGAGCATGGAGCGCTGGAGGTCTCCTCTGCGCCCGAGGATCCCTGGATTGTTTTCGAGGGAGGAGATGGCCCCGGCAAGGGCAAGCACGTGGTTTTGATCGCCGGAGATGAGGAGTATCGGTCCGAAGAGGCCCTGCCCATGTTGGCGCGCATCCTGTCCCAGCGACACGGATTCCGCTGCACGGTGCTCTTCTCCACGGACAAGGAGAACGGCGAGATCAACCCAGAAGAGCAGACTTACATCCCCGGTATCGAAGTCCTCGACGACGCGGACATGATGGTTTGCTTCCTGCGTTTTCGTGAGTTGCCCGATGAG
>JBLIMI010000361.1:0-4709 GCA_047638655.1 Minisyncoccia bacterium
CGCCCTTTGAATACGCTCGTTGTCAGTGCCAGTGAGCACCTTCTGATTGTCTTACTGCCAGGTCACAACCCAACCACCGCTGAAGTTGAAGCCACCGCCGCAGCTGTTGCCGGGATCCCGGAACCAGTACTGGTAGTTGAGGGAGGAACCGATCGAGGCGAAGGCGCCGAATCCTGCTTGGGTGACGCTGCCCGTCGCATCCAGGCTATTCACTCCATAACGCTTCGTTGCGTTCGAGCACAGGACGCCGTCCCCAGCAGGAACACCGAGTTGGTTCGTGCCCTGAAAGAAAATGCCGGGCTTGTTGGCCGGTCCACCGCTCACGTCGAGTTGGAAGCTGTCGTTGTTGACGTCCGGGGTGCCGCTGGCAACCAAGGTCGCACCTGTTCCGCTGGTGGTCAAGCAACCGGCGCCCAGGGCTCCTGTTCCGGAGCAAGGGCAAGCTGCGCCCGTTCCATCCCCAAAGCAGTACGCATCACCGGCGCTCGGACCTGTGCTGCCAGGCTCGAGGCCATTCAGAGTCCAACCGGAGAAGCCGCCGCTGTCTCCCAAGCCCCAGTCGTAGATACGCAGGGTCCAGGTGCCGGCCAGACCCTGAATCGAGCCCAGAGGTGTGTTGTAGATGTTGCTCTGGCCGTCCACCCAGGTCACGCCACCCGTGAAGAAGGTCTGGTTGTAGGTTCCAGGCTGGATGTTCGCTCCATCGCTCACCGTCGGCAGACTCATGCCGCCGGACTCCACGATCATGTAATCCCCGAGGACAAAGTCACCGGGCGTTCCAAAGCCACTGCCCGCCGGGTTTTCGTACCCCGGTCGCAAGAAGAGATTGTGCTCAAAGCCACTGGGATCCGCCAAGGTCGCATGCACGTCACCAGCCCATGTGTGATTGAGGCCATCGATCTCGACGGAGGTGATTGCGCCCACATCGACAGGAACATCTACCGTCGAGATTCCAGGTGCGACGGGCATTCCGGTGTCCCACGTGCCGCCACCGTTACCGCTAGCAGGTACGGGCGAGCCAGGTCCGGAGACCGAGAACTGGGCTTGGGCGGGCGCCGCGATGGCGGCTCCAACAGACAAAAGTGTCAGCAGCTTGATCGTATTCATAGCAGTGATTGGTTCTTGTTCGAGAGTTGCGGATACGGGTGCGCGGTTCCCTGATGGAGAGTGAAGGTTGCTTGCCAGTCAGAGCCTTCTAGCCCTATCTATTCATGAGCACAGATGCCAATCGTCTCAACTTGTGGACTGGCGGTGCCTTGCGAAGGCGGGCCCATCTCGCGCCAAAGAAGTATCTCCCCGATTTTGGGGGCGGGCAAGTCGACCTTGAAATTCACTTGCAGTCGCTGTTTGGGATGCCCCCCAATACCCCCTCGGAGCCCCATTCAACCCTGATTTTGGAGAAGACTCGCGCCCCAAATACTTACCCCAAAGTACTGGCTTCCAGGGTTCTGCAGGGGTCAGGCAGTCAGTGCCCTAGAAATAGAGACGGCGACGCAATTGCGCCGCCGTCTCACTGAACTCACGTCAGGCTCACTCTTGTGCGAGCCCGCAGAGACCTGGTGTGCCGGAAATTAGTTCCAGGTCACTGCCCAAGCGTTGGTGAAGTTGAAGCCGGCACCCGAGCAGGGGTTGGCCGGATCGCGGAACCAGTACTGGTAGTTCAAGCTCTGGCCCATGGCAGCGTTCGCACCGAAGCCCGCCTGGGTGACATTCCCCATGGCGTCCAGACTGTTCACTCCGTAGCGCAGGTTCGAATTCGAGCACAGCACACCATCACCGGCCGCAACCGTGATCTGGTTCGTTCCCTGGAAGAAAATTCCGGGCTTGTTGGGGGGACCGCCGGTCACGTCGATCGACCATGTGTCAGCGCCAACGTCCGCATCTCCAGATGCAGAAAGCGTTGCGCCCGTCCCGCTAGTGGTCAAGCAACCGGCACCAGCGGCGCCATTCGCGCCGCAGGGGCAAGCGACGCTGCTGCCATCGCCAGCGCAGTAGGAAGCGCCCGTGTTGGACGAACCGCCGCCGCCATTGCCGTTCAGGGTCCAGGCCGTGAAGTTGCCGCTATCGCCGCCGGCCCAGTCGTACATGTGGAGGGTCCAGGTGCCTGCGGCGCCTGTGATGCCGGTCATCAAGGTGTTGTTGATGCCGTTGGTGCCGCTATTCCAGACAGTGCCACCCGTGTCAAAGCTCTGGTTGTAGGTACCAGCGGGGATGTCAAGACCGTTGCTCGAGGTGGGCAGAGAAGCTCCACCAGTTTCGACGAAGGTGTAGGTGCCGCCGAGGAAGTCACCTGCAGTACCGAAGGTGCTGGTGTTCTGGAAGCCGGGTCGCACGAAAATCAGGTGCTCGACTCCTGCGGGGTCTTCCAGTGTGAGCTGGAGGTCACCGACCCAGGTGTGCGAAAGTCCATCGATCTCGATCGAATCGATCGAGGTCACGCCTACGGGGACTGCCACAGTTGCGGTCGCCTCGAGTCCGGGCTGAACCGAATCCCAAGTAGCGCCACCGTCGCCATTCACGTTGGCGTCTCCGCCTGTGCCAGAGTTCGGGATCATGGAGCCACCGCCTGAGACGGTGAATTGGGCGTTGGCTGTCGCCGAGAAGGCGACGCTCAAACCCGCGAGAACGACGAATTTAGAAACTTTCATGCTGTCTGCTTTACCTGTGTTTTTAGGATCAAATTAAAAACCCGGGCCCTCGTGGAGGTCCCGGAACATGGAAGGCAGCCGCAATAAATTGGCCGATCTTCCCATAACTCTCTAGCCCGAGTATCCACCCGCATCACGCTTCCCGCAAGTCCCCATTCGGGGCCCACATAGCCGCCCCAGGCAGGGGGCCTACACGTGGGGGATGCAATGTAATCCACAATCTCCCCCCCCCCTAGGTTCGCCCCATATAGGAACTTATGTCATGCAGGCCACCAAGGAGGGAGCCGAGGCGCTACAATCCCGCCGCAACCCCCTAGCGCCCCATTCATGATGACTGTGAAGACTCTTCAATCAGCGGATCTCGACCCATCCATGGTCCGGACACTGCTCAAAAAGCCCCTTCTGGAGCTCGTTTTTCAGGCAGCCGGAATCCATCGTGAACACCACGACCCCAGCGAAGTGCAGTGCTCCCAACTGCTTTCGATCAAAACAGGGGGCTGCTCGGAGGATTGCGGCTACTGCTCTCAAAGCGCCCACTCCAAAACCCCGGTCAAGCGTGAGGCTTTGCTGTCAGTGGACAAGACGCTGGAGGCGGCTCGTCAGGCCAAAGAGAACGGCGCCGACCGTTTTTGCATGGGAGCCGCCTGGCGCGATGTGCGTGACGGTGAGGAGTTCGATGCTGTATTGGAAATGGTGCGTGGTGTGAAGAAACTGGGACTCGAGTCCTGCGTCACGCTCGGAATGCTGAAACCTTCCCAGGCCAAGCGCTTGGGCCAGGCAGGCCTCGACTACTACAACCACAATCTCGACACCGGGCGCAGCCACTACGATCAAGTGGTGACCACCCACAGTTACGATGAACGGCTCGCCACTCTGGAAACCGTTCGCAACGCAGGCATCCACGTTTGCTCGGGTGGCATCCTCGGCATCGGCGAGAGCGTGCGTGACCGGGCCGAGCTATTGCACGAACTGGCACAACTTGACCCCCAACCGGAAAGCGTGCCCATCAACACACTGGTTCCGATCGAGGGCACGCCCATGAAGGAACACAAGCCGGTGGATTGGAGCGAAGTGGTGGCCACGGTCGCAGCCACGCGTATCTTGCTGCCGCGAACGACCATCCGGCTCAGCGCAGGTCGCAAGCAAATGAGCGAAGAGGCCCAGGCACTTTGTTTCATGGCTGGCGCCAACTCGATCTTCATGGGGGATCAACTCTTGACGACACCCAACCCAACTCCTTCATCGGACGCGGCGCTGTTTACCAAACTTGGTTTGCGCGCGTCGTCGAACCAAGGCAAGAAGTGACTCCGGGCCTGGCCGGGGAATTGCGGGGCGAACTCGACCTGCTTGCTGAGGCCGGCCTCGCCCGAACGCTTGAGCTCCAATCGGTGATCGAGCGCGCCGCAGACTTCACGAGCAACGACTACCTCGGGCTAGCCCTGCACCCGGAGGTGATCGCTGCCAGCCAATCAGCCCTTGCTGAGTTTGGCGCTGGAGCCCGGGCATCCCGGCTACTCGGCGGCGGCTCACCCCTGGAGAGCTTGGCTGAAGAGCGACTTGCCGAGTGGGTCGAAACCGAAACAGCGCTGCTCTTTCCCACAGGGTTCCAAGCCAATCTCGGGTTGATCACCAGCCTCGCAGGTTCCGGCGACCTGCTGTTGTGCGACGCACGCATTCACGCATCGATGATCGATGCGTGTCGCTTGACGAAAGCTCAGCGCCGCATCTTCGCGCACAACGACCTACAACAGCTAGCGCAAGCCCTTGTGCACAGCCGTGGCGCGCGGCGCCGGATCGTGCTCGTGGAGAGCATTTACTCGATGGATGGGGACTTGGCACCGCTGGCCCCCATCGCCGAACTCTGCGAGCAACACGACGCCTGGATGGTGGTGGACGAAGCCCACGCCATTGGTGTCTGCGGAGCGCGAGGGGCCGGCCTAGTGGCAGAACTCAGTCCCCGGCACTGCGCCCGCGTCCTCGCCCGCGTCATGACCGGTGGCAAGGCCCTCGGATGCGGCGGAGGCTTCGTCGCGAGTTCGAAAGAAGTTCGCGAACAACTCA
>JBLIMI010000362.1:0-4707 GCA_047638655.1 Minisyncoccia bacterium
CAGGGTATCGTCCCGGGTCTCGTCGGCGATGCCCACCAACAACTTCTCCGGTAGCTCTGGTTTGTTGGATTCTCGGTTTTCCTCCGGCAGGGGCGGCCTGGGTCCGCCGCTTTGCTCGAGCGCCTCGGCAAGTCGCGAAGCCGAGAGCGGCGCGTGCAGGACGCCCGTCGCACCGCAGAAGCGTGCGATGGAATCACCACGGTCGTTGTCGTGCTCGGCGACGAGGTACGTGCGGCAAGCGGTCTGACCCGTCAGGCGCCGGCAAACCTCGTAGATGTTCTCGCCCCGCAAGAACTTGTCGATCAGGATTACATCGCCGCGGGTCGGCGTCGCTTCCAGGAGCTCGTCCACGGACTCGAGGCCAATGATTTCCCAGCCCTCCAGCACTTCGGCAGCTGCCTTGGCCTGGTTCAAGAGCAGCGTATCGGTCGAAACGACCCGAATGGTTCGAAGTCCGTCACCCATAGTTCAGTTATGCCTCCGGCATCTCCACCCCGACACCACGACGGGAGGGCATTAGATTGTGAGGGGCGTGAACGGGATTGCAAAGGGAATCGGGCTCACTTCCCGGGATGAGAAGCAGGTGGGACGCCGCGGCTAGGCCTGCAACTCCTCGAACCACTCTTCGGGGATGTCGTAGTTGGCGAAGACGTTTTGAACGTCGTCGTTGTCCTCGAGGGCGTCGATCAGCTTGAGCAACTTGCCCGCGCTGTCTTTGTCATCCACCGCCACGGTGGTTTGGGGCACATACCCGGTCTCCCCCGAAGCGATGGTGGCTCCCCCCGCCTCCAGGCCTTCCTTGAGGGCGATGAAGTCCACGGCACCGCCGTAAACGGTGCTGAAACCCTCGCCGTACTCGACGTCATCGGCGCCCGCTTCCAGGGCCATTTCCATGACAGCGTCCTCGTCCAGATCCCCATTCTCGATCACGAAGATCGAGCGGAAGTCGAACATGAAGGCCACGGACCCCGGTGCGCCCAGGTTGCCCCCGCGCTTGTCGAGGATGTACTTGATGTCGGGCGCAGTGCGATTGCGGTTTTCCGTCAAGCACGCGATCAGAATGGCGATTCCGCCAGGCGCATAGCCCTCGTAGAGCAACTCTTCGTACTCCACCCCGTCCGAGTCCTCCCCGGACCCCTTCTTGACCGCGCGCTCGATGGAGTCGCGGGTCATGTTCGCGGATTTGGCCTTCTCGATGGCGAGCCGCAGCTTGGGGTTGGCATCGAGATCGCCACCGCCCTGACGCGCAGCCGAGATCATGCCTTTCGCGAGCTTGCTGAAGAGCTTGCCCTTCTTCGCGTCCACCGCGTTCTTGCGGTGCTTGATATTGGCGGAGTGTGAGTGGCCAGCCATGATTCGAATGGGGTAGCTGTTGCCTGAGCAAACTGCCCAAGGCGGCGTGTGGAAGCAAAAAAAAGGTGGCGCCCAGGGAGCGCCACCAAAGAATCGAAGGGACGGGCATGGCCCTCCCAATTTGCAAGCGCGGCCAACGCGCCTGCGGAGTCTTGAACCTAGCGCTTCGAGAACTGGAAGCCTCGGCGCGCACCACGGCGGCCGTACTTCTTGCGTTCCTTCATGCGGCTGTCTCGAGTGAGCAGACCGCCCTGGCGCAACACCTCGTCGAAACTCGGGTTGATGCTGTTCAGTGCACGGGCCAAGCCCATGCGCACCGCGTCCGCCTGGCCGGTGATACCACCGCCGTTGACGTTGCAGAAGATGTCGTAGGTCTCCACGGTTTCGGTAGCCTCGAGGGGAGCTTTCGCTCGCAACTGCCCCTGAATGGTGGGGAAGAAGATATCGAGGGGCTTGCCGTTCACGAGGAAGGCGCCAGCACCGGGCTTGATTCGAACACGAGCGACGGCGCTCTTGCGACGACCGAGGCCCCAGGTGAAAGGATTGATGACTGCCATGATGGGTCTTTGCTGATGCGTTCGCGCTAGAGGGATTCGACGAGCTGCGGCTTCTGAGCACCGTGAGGATGCTCGTCAGTGGCGTACACCTTGAGGTTGGACAACATAGCCTTTCCAAGTTTGTTCTTGGGAAGCATGCGTCGAACCGCGAGGGTCACGATGTCGTTGGGACGACGCTCGCGCATATCGTCCGTGGTGAGCGTACGGCGTCCATTGGGGTAGCCAGTGTAGTACTGGTACTCCTTGGAGCTGTTCTTCGATGAGGTCATCACGGACAGGGCCGAGTTGATCACGACCACGTGGGTCGCGCCGTGCTCACTGGGAGTGTAGGTCGGGCGGTCCTTACCAATAAGGGCCGTCGCGATCTTGGCCGCCATACGACCTAGGTTGTGCTGGGAGGCGTCAAAGAGCATCCAGCGCTCCTCGACATCAACAGCTCTAACGTGAGTGGTCCGCATCGAAATCGTTCGTGGGGTGAAGGGTCCCGGAGCGCGGTCGAACCACGTTCGTGTGGCGCGTGCATTCAGGGGTGAATCAGACGTAGAGTAGCCCTCGTAATGAGTTCTTCCGAAAGGGGTAAACGCGTCACCCATTTGCTCCTGGAAACGCGTCCTAGGTGCAGAAGAAATCGTAGTCAAGGCCTACTAAGGGCGAAGATCCTATCCGCAGCGGGCGAACCCATCAATGCCAAAGCAGCGATTCCTGAGGGAACCCCAATCTCGTCACTCGAAGCCCACCAGTCGCAGCCAGGCACTCTCGCCGCGCCCGCTTTCCAGTTTCCCAACCAGAATTTCGAGACCCTGGGGCAATCCAGCCACCAGCCAACCCGGGGGCAGGGGGCCCGCTTCGGGGGGCGACAGGGGCTGATTTCCGCTCCACGGACCGTGAAAGGTCCAGCCTTCCCCGTTTCGGCGCACCCAACAACTGGCGAAGGCACTTTCCCCGGGCCCGGCAGAGGTCGGCCCCAAGAACCCCAACTCGCGGGTGAAAAAGAGCCTCCCCTCGTCGAAACAGGCCGTCCATTCTCCTGGCTCGGAGGCGTCGAACTCCAGCCGTAGCTCGCCCCGGGAGGGCACCCGCTGCAGCCAGCCCGGGGTCACCCCACGCACGAGTAAGCGTTCTCGCCCGCCGCGGACTTCGAGCCACTGCCCACCGCTCTCTCCCTCTAGGACCCGCACCTGGGCTCCTTCGGCGGGAGGCGAGGCGGGCAAACCGAGCAGCAGAAGTGTTCCGCCCAGGAGCCCCAGCCCCATGGCGAACCAGGGCCGCCGGCGCAAGGCCAGCACCCACAAGACACTCGCCAGCAGAACGGACCACTGAGCCAGACCAATCGCGGGCGAGGAACGCTGCACCGGCGGCAGGGGCCGACTTTGAAGACTCAAGGGCAGCTCGCGCCAGGGCCGCGGCCATTGCACCCCGAGCGCCTCGGCCTCGCCGCTCCCGGCGGTGTCCAGCGTCACCACGGGCTCAGCCGCTTGCAATCGATTGCGCAGGGAGAGCACGGGCAAACGCAGGCTCGTCTGCTCCCCGGCTTGCAAGTCCAGTTCTACCCGCGTTTCTTGGGCGCCGCTCAGGGCCCGCATGGATCCCAATGGGCCGCCGGCCGTTAGCTCGAGCACACCGACGGAATCCTGGGCCAGAAGCGGGGCGCAGAGGACCAACGCAATCAGCCACAGCGGCTTCATGCTCTTTTCCCCCGCCCAGCGGCCCAGGCGCAAAGACCGAGGCACACGAGGGTCGATGGGCAGAACAGAGCGGACTCCACCCCCCGGCGCGCCATGTCTCCTTCTGCAGGTTGCACATCGCGCCAAATGGCGAGCAGCGGAGAGATGGAAGGCCACCCGTTTCCGCCGGAGCCACCCGCTCCGCCTCCCCAGGCCAAGGAAACAGCCAGGGCTGGCACGACGGCGATCAGCACGAACCAGAGATAGGCGTAGGACGTCACGCCGCCCGCGGCCGCCCGGGCCCGGGCTTCAGCCAGAGCGACCGAGACCAACGCTCCCCCTGCAAAGCTGGCTTGCAAGCGAGTCACGCCGAGACCGGCCTCGAGGTCAAACCAAGCCGCCAGGCAAGTGATTGGCAAGGCCAACCCGAGCATGAGTGGCCAATCACGGCGCGAGCCAGGAGCGGCGGGCCAACCGGCAACCACGATCCACGGCGTCCAGGCCATGGCCAAGCGCGAGGCGTCCACCAGGGACTCTTCCAACGCGGATCCGAAAACGAGGGGCAGCGACGAGAGCGCAAGGGCCAGGATCAAGGCGCCCAGGCGAGCCAGGGTCAATTCCCGGCTGGGTGCCCCCTCCCCGGGCGTGGAAGTCACTGGTAGCCGATGCGCGGGCGCAAGTTCGGGACATCCCAACGTAAGTCCAGGAGATCCCAATCGGTGACCTCCCCGTCCGCGCTGAGCAGCAAATCAACGCCCTCCATCAAGTGTCGCCACTTGATGGCCACGGGCAATTCCCCGGGGGCTAACAAACTCGGCGGCCGTCCAAAGTAGATCTCGCGATTGCCTTCCAAGTACAGGCGCGTGCCGGGTTCGTCGATGGCAGCCCGCTCGGCGTGCTGCGCGTCGATCACGACCGGGCCCAAAACATTCAGGTCGCCGGTGGAGAGGTGTTCGCGCATGGAGACCGCCACCGAGAGGGCGTCCAAATGGCGGGTTTCGCGCAGGCGGTCGCCGGGCAGGAACTGACGGAAGAAAGGGTCCAGCGGTCCGATCACCGGCAAGACACCGCGCCCAAATTCGGGGGGGTCCAGCCAGTACCCGGGCAAGACAACGCCATCCGTGGAAACGGAC
>JBLIMI010000363.1:0-4700 GCA_047638655.1 Minisyncoccia bacterium
ACGCGTTGCTTTCGGGGCGAGGAACGGGTCGGGATTTTCTTGCCCCCCGGTGCCGGAGCTGTACTGGCGCACCTGGCGACGATCTTCGCTGGCAAGGTTCCTATTCACCTCAACTACTCTCTGGGCGCCAAGGATCTGGCGGATCCCATCAAACGAGCGGGTCTCAAGCACATCATCACGTCGCCCCGATTCCTGAAGGCACTCGATGGAGATTCTCCCGTGTCGCCCGAACAAGCGGTGATGCTCGAATCCCTGGCGGGGGAGCTGAGTTCCGTGGACAAGTTGCGAGCGCTGTGTTTGTCGCTGCTCCCCACTTGGCTGCTCGTGCGGGCCGTGCGCCCGGTCATCGATCCCGATGCCACGGCGACGATTTTGTTTTCGAGTGGCAGCACAGGGAAGCCCAAGGGTGTGGTACTCACCCACCGCAACGTGCTCTCCAACTTGGATGCGTTCTCGGAAGCGGTTCAGTTGACCGAGCAGGATGCGTTGCTCGGCGTGTTGCCTTTCTTTCACAGTTTCGGCCACACTGCGACGCTCTGGGCTCCACTCTTGCGTGGTAGCAAGGCGGTGTACCACGCACGACCTACGGACGGCGCGCGCATCGGCGAGTTGTGCGCCGAGGAGAAGGTGACCATCGCCTTGGCCACGCCGACGTTTTATCAGGCCTGGATGCGGCGCGTCCCCATGGAATCGTTTGAATCCCTACGCTTGGCAATCACCGGGGCCGAGAAGTTGCAGTCGCGTTTTTCGTCTGCCTTCAAGGACAAGTACGGCTTGGACTTGCTCGAGGGCTACGGGTGCACGGAACTCTCGCCAGTCGTTAGCGTCAACTTGCCGGACCTGGAGCCCGTGCCCCATCACGAGAGCGCGCGGCGAGAAGGCACCGTCGGGCGGCCCCTACCCGGCATCAGTGTTCGCATCGTCGACCCGGTTAGCGGCCTGGAGTTGGCTCCCGGCGAAGAGGGGTCCGTGATGGTCAGCGGGCCCAACGTGATGCACGGCTATCTCGATGACCCAGAGCGTACCGCCGAAGTGCTGCGCGACGGCTGGTACGATACCGGCGACGTGGGGGTGATTGACCGCGATGGATTCCTGACCCTGACCGACCGGCGTTCACGCTTCGCGAAGGTTGGGGGCGAAATGGTTCCTCAAGGCCGCGTGGAGTCGAGCTTGCACTGCGTTTGCGCGGACTTGATTCAGGGGGCTGGCATGGTTTCGGAGAACAGTCCCGAAATCGCGGTCACTTGCGTGCCCGATGATCGCAAGGGGGAACGTTTGGTGGTTCTGCACACCTCGTTGCCTTTTGAAGCGGAAGCACTCTGCGCCGCACTTCGCGCCGGCGACTTGCCCGCGCTGTACCAGCCCCGAGCGGATCAGTATTTCTTGGTGGCGGAGATTCCAAAGCTCGGCACCGGCAAGACCGACCTCAAAGCTTTGAAAGACTTGGCCCTCGACCTAGCCAATCCAGAGCCGAGCTCAGACTGACCGGGCGACCCGAGTGAAGCGCGCGGGGTTCATGGCGCGAGCGACTTCATTGTCCACGGATTCGCCGGCGATCAAGTTGGCGCATAGACGGCCCACACCGATGGATGTGCTGATGCCGTGGCCGCCGAGCCCAGCGGCCCAGAACAACCCGGGGACGTGGGCGTCGAAGCCGATGGCGAACTGATCATCCTTGGTAAAGGTCCGCATGCCCGCCCAGAAAGCCTGCACCGGGGCATCTGCGAACTCGGGCAAGCACTGCCCCGTGCGCGCGGCAATCAGTTCCAGGACTTCGGGACGTTCCGCGCAATGGTTCGGGTCCACCACGTCCTGATCACAGGCGCAGAGCATCCATCCACCACTCTCAGGCCGCATGTAGAAAGCGTCGGGTTCGGACCAGAGGATCGGTCCTTGGCGATCGATGGCGGGATCGTGGGCCGTGACCAGGAGGTGTCGACGCCGGGGTTCCATGTACAGCTCGGAGCCTGCAGCGCGGCCAAGCTTTCCCGCCCAGCCTCCAGCGGCGATCACCACCAAGTCTGCATCGATGGTTTGGCCGCCGGTCATGCATACTCCGCAGACCTGGCCATTGGACTTCAACAGGCTTTCCACCTGAGCTCCCAGTACAAAGCTGGCGCCATTGCGCTTGGCGTCGCGCACCAGTGCGTCAAGCAAGCCGCTGACGTCGATGCGACCCTCGTCACGAACGAGCAAGGCGTCCTGCGCGTGACCATTCCAGTGGGGATAACGTTCGGACAGTTCCGCGGGGCTGAGTCGCAACAGGGCATTAGGTGCCTTGCGCGCCGCCCAACGTTCGTAGGTCTGACCGTGGGCCGCCGTCGTGATCAGGATTAAGCCAACGGGATCAAGCAGCTTGTGGGGCGCGAAGCCCGCGGGCGGTGCCGCCAGGAATTCGGCGGTTTCTAGGGCGAGGGCACTGCTGGCCCAATCGCCCGTGAAGGTGCGCAGGATGCTCGCGTTCTTCGCGGTGGAGTGGATGGCGAGTTGCGATTCACGCTCGAGCACCGTGCACTCATAACCGCCGTGGGCCGAGAGTGCCCAAGCGGTCGCTGCTCCAGCGATGCCGCCGCCAATGACGAGCACCTGCTGTTTCTTACCGTCCCTGTTCGCCTCTTTCATGCAGCACGAGTGTAGCCGCTAGCGGGCGCAGGGAGTGCCGCTCAGCCACCTTTCCACGGGGAGGATTCAGCGCTTGGGCCAGGCGCAGTCGAAGGGCAGATGGATCCAGGTTCTGGGTTCGTCAGACCCCGAATCGCGGCGGCTGGACTCGTCCCAGGCAAGTGTCCAATGGGAAGCGGTTGCCTTGCGGGTTGCGGGCTTGGAGTGCGCCGCCGGGAGCCAGTCGATGAGTTGAGACGCGCTAGGGCCGGTCTCTTTTCCCCAAGGATGGCCTGCGCTGGCTTCTTCTTTGGTGGGCTTGGCCGTCAAGCGCTTGTCGGTGCCCGCCCGGGGAAGCTTTTCACCGTCCACCCAGTGGTCGCCGGCAGTCAGTCGTGACAACCGGCCCTCTCGGATTCCCGTTGGCCCAGTTCGGGCCCGGCGCAAGTCAAAGAGCAGCACGCTACCGGGGCCCCGGACGACTTCGTGTTGCTGAACCCGGTCGTGGTCGAGTGCCACCTGTCCTTCGAAGAACACTCCCCGGTCGACTTGGGTCTCAACCATGGCTTGCAAGAGCCGCAGGGGAGAACCGGCTTCCCATTGGCTGCTATCGAAGAGGCACGGGGGGGCGATGCCCACCGCGATGCGCGGGATCCACGGATGGGTGTCCTGTGGATTACGCTCGGGGTTCTTCTTCAAGCGGCGGTCGACGAGTGCACCGCCGGAGAGAAACATGCAGGCTCCTCCATAAGCGACGATGCCTTTGCGCGCGCGATAGAAATCGGCGAGTTCCGCAGCCAGAAACGTGCGCGGACCCGGTGGCGAGATGCGGTCGTACCATTCCATGAACGACCCGCCGCGCAGGATCAAGACATCCGCCTGGCGTATGCTTGCGCAGAGGCTGAGGTCATTGGGGGCCGCACCGTTCAAGGGCTGCAAGTAGGCATCGGCCTGCAAGCCCGGCTCCGGCTCCCCGAAGGCCAAGGTGAAGGAGCGCTCCTCAGCACCCACGAAACTCGCGATCTGTTCCAGCAAGCCCGGGTCGCTGACGCTCTCCGCGGCCACATACATAATGTGGTTCTTGGCGTCTGCGGCGGCCAGTGCCGGCAGCAGCATGCCTGCGATCAATAAACCAGGGATCAAGCTCCAGGTGCCCATGCAAGCCTTAGTCGTCGGCCGGCTGCGCGTCACGGATTCCTCGTAAATCGAGCACCCGGGCCAGGGAGGTTTGCACGAGTGAGTGGGAGATCTCCCCGCGTTCGATGCCTCGGCGAATTTCCTCTTCTGTGAGTAGGACGATCGCGATGTCCTCGCCACTGTCCATCTCTTGGGGCGCGGAAAGCTCCACATCCTCCGCTAGCCAGTGATGGCAAAGATTGTTCAGGAAGGCGGGATTGGGTTGCACGTGACCAAGGTAGGTCCACTTGCCTCCCACAAAGCCGGTCTCCTCTCGTAGTTCCCGCTGCCCGGCATCCCCGTTGGGTTCGTCCCGTTCGACCATGCCCCCGGGCAACTCCCAGGTCATGGACTGCGTGCCAAAGCGGTATTGCTTGACGAAGACGTAGCGGCCGTCCCGAGTGCGAGCCACCACATTGACCCAGTCTGGAGCTTCGAGCACCAGGCGCTTGAAGGACCTGCCCGTGCGCGGATGCACGACCGTGTCGTAACGCGGCCGGAAAATCATCATGGACTCCCCGGGTTGTCCGCGTTCGGTTTTCCAGGGGGAGAGGCTGTCGGGGTCCTGGTTGACCGCGCGCGTCGGATCGGGGTGCTGGGGGTCGGTCATAAGGAGTTGGGCTGGTGGGGAGGCATCCTGGACTGTACTGTCCTCGAGATGGAACTTCCCGTACTTCCTCCAAGCGACTCCTTTCGCTTTCGAATTCGTCGCCGCACCCGTTGGAGTGACGAGGACAATCAGGACGTAGTCAATAACGCCGTTTATATGACCCTCCTGGAGGAGGCTCGATTCCAGTACTTCAGCGATCTGGGCCTGGTGCGAGACAACCAGTTCTCATTCGTGTTGATGCAAACCAACATCCGCTTTCTGCACCCGGGCCGTGGCGGTCAGGAATTGGAGATCGAACTGATGACGACCGGTT
>JBLIMI010000364.1:0-4694 GCA_047638655.1 Minisyncoccia bacterium
ATGCGGATGTCACTGGAGCACCGACGAACCCGATCGTTCAAACCTATCACCTGTTGACCCGTGCGCGCGGACGCCGACTGGGCGTCACGTATCACGGCGTCGGGCACGGTGGATTTCACAACGGGACGGGCAGTCTGGTCGCCGCCGGCTCTTGCATCGTTGGCAGGGGCAACACCCACCGCATGATGAAGGGTTACTTCCTGCCGACGGTACGTCACATCATTGACGGGGACCCCATCGCCGAGGAGTTCCTCTGGCGCAAGTGGGAGAGCATCATGCCTATCGACGCCCCCACCGCCGCCTGCCCGGACGTGGTCTATGAGTATTGGAACGGTCCGTCCCCCGACACCTTCGTGGTGGACGACTTCGAAAGCGAGATGGACCCCAGCACGTCCAGTTCCGGGGGCGCCGTGCTGGCGACCGTAACGGAACTGGTCGAGGGCCGCTTGCAGGATGGAGATGGAACGCTGACGGCCGGAATCGGTGATCCGATGAATGGCATGACGCGCAACCACCCCGGCGACTCCGAGCACGGAGTCGTCTTCGAGTGGACTGCACCCTCACACCTAGAATTCGCAATCGCCCCCGAGGCTCGCAACTTCACTCACTACTCTTTCCTGTCCCTTCGAGCTTGCCAGAGCACTCGCCATGAGCTGACCGTGGCCGACCTTGAAGACCTCTCCTTCCTCGCCACACTACGCGACGGGCACGGCAACACGGCCAGCGTCTCCATCGCTGCCAATGGCGGAGGTGTCACGGACCCCTTCGCACGCGCCGGTGTCGGGGTCGGCATGGGCTGGGTCAACGAGTTTGAGACCACACGCGTGCGGTTGCTGGACTTCCCTGCCCAGAACACGGAATTCGACCTCACGGACGTGGTGGCGATTCGATTTGAATTTGCAACGGGCGGCACTTCGGTGGTCGGCCGCATCGGTATGGACGACATCGAATTGGTTCAAGAGTAAGCGCACCATGAAAACAACCACTAAATCACGACGCCCCCTGCTCTACCTGGCCGCCGCAACACTGCTCGCCATCACGGCGACCACAACCGTTTCGGCACTTCGACAGCAAACGAGTCCACCGCCGGTGACCGATGAAGCGCAGGCCGCCTACGCCTTGGTCGAGGCACGCCCTTTCCTCCTCGAGGAGAGCTACATCAGTTACGACAGCAAGCAGCAGCAGGAAGTTCGTAGCGGTTGGGCACTCGTGCTACGTGTTCCGCCCCATGTGGCCGAGATGCGCAACGGCCTCATGCAAGTGCTGTGTGTTGGCGACCGAGTCGCTGAACGTTGGAACTCAGGCGGTCCCTCGGGCCACATCATCGTGACGGTGCCTGCGGTCCTTGACGCGATGGATCAACCCCAACTCGATCTCGCACAGTCCCCCATCTGGTTCGCAGCAGCCGAACTGCCCGAGCGGGTCGACGCGGCCTGGATCGAACGAGAACTTGTCACAGCCCAGCTCCAGGGAATTCAGGCCTTCGGAAGCGCTGAGGTGCAGAGCGCCCTACAGAGAGGCGGTTCGGCCCTGCGAGCACGCGATCACTCTGACCTCGGCAAGCAACTCAGTCTGTGGATCGAAGAGCACTCTCCCGAGGAATTGGAGTACGCCCGTAGCTTGCGTACGGATGTGACGCGCTAGCTCGGCCTATTCGGTCAGGTGCCAGCGACGTTCTGCCTCGAAGCCTTCGAGCATGGGTTCGCGCACGGCCGCGGAGTAGGCCTGCATGGATTCACGGAATGCCTGGGGCTTGAGCCGGTGCAACTCGAAGGCCCAGCGGCCGAGACCGCGCAAGAAGGGCTCTGTGTTCTCGCGACCGCGGGTGCGCGCGACTTCGCGTTCGATGGATTCGGGGGTGGCATAGCCCCGGCCGCCGAACCGACCCAGGGCTTCCAGGCTGCCGGGGCGTTCGGTCGCAGGCAGCGAGAGCGCGCGCTCGAAGGCGGCTTGACGATTCCATCCCTGACCGACCACTTGCAACAAGCCCAGGCCGAGTTCGTACTGGGCCAAGCGCCCTTCGTCCTCACCACAGGCTCGCCCGAGGCTTTGCTGCGCGCGCTCCAACGCCTGGCCCAAATCTCCGTCCACTTCCTTCAGGAACTTGTCGCCAAAGAGGCTCTGCACGGCTCCCGCACGCAACCAACCCGTTTGAGACTCGTCAAAGCCCTCGATCAGACGCAACTTGTCTTCACGGCTGCCATCGAAGTGCTGCATGACTTTCAAGAAGTACTCGCCATAGGAGTAGCCTTTGAATTGCGTGAGCGTCGACCAGTTGGTGCTGAGCTGAGCGGGTTGACCTGCAGCAGCGATTGAAGCGCTGCCAAACGCTCCAAAGCCAACAAGCGCGGCTCCAGCCGCAAAGCCCGCCTTGCGTGGGATGGCACGCTCGTCGCTGGAGAGCTCTCCGAGCGCCCCCGCCACGAGCACCAGCACCATCATCCACAGAGGCACCAAACGCAGCAGCAGGAAGTGGTGATAAACAGCCCCTTGCACGAACCCGCTGGCGAGGTAGACCACCAGGAACAAAGCCATGTAACCAAGCAGGTAAATCGTCCGTTGACGTCGCGCAGAGCTCGCTGCCGCAGGGCGCCGCAGCAACCAGATGCACGCCGCGACCCACAAGCTGCCCCAGGCGATGGGTGTTCCAAGTTCACCGAGAGCACCCTCCACAAAAATCGAGCGCAGAAAGGCCCGCACCAACTCCAGGTTGGAGGGTCCTTGATCCGCCCCAGTCACCGCCACCCCGTGGATGTTGAAGACAGCGTCTCCCACCAAGCTGTACATCACGATCAGGGGTGCCGCCCCAAGAAGAGTTCCCAGGATGGCCCAGAATCCTCGAATGCCAAACAGCGCACGTGTCCGGAAGACGAGCAAGAGCAGCGCCACCCAGGCAGCAGGCAATGCCGTTTGGTAGGAGAAGTACAAGCCGGCACCCGTCACGAGTCCGAGCAAGAACCATTCTCGTTTGCGTGAAGCCTCACCAAAGAGCAGGTGCGCCCCCAGACCTAGAACCCCGAACAGAAACAGACAGGCCTCGAAGTGGATGCCGAGATTGATCAAACTTAGCTTCTGGTACGACTCTGGGCCAAACACGAACAGCACCCCGAACCACAGGCTCGCGGCCGATCCGTAGAACCTGCGTGTGAGGTGGCATCCCGCCAAGAGAATCGCGATCTGAAATCCGAGGGCGACCAACTTGTGGGCCAACAAATTTTGGCCCACGCTGAGAAAGGCCAGGGCCACTAGGTGGCTGACCACGAAGCCGCCACCTTCATAGTAATGGTAGGCCAGTTGATGATGCGGCACGGCCAAGCCATCGATCATCGCTTTGGCGGCCACGCCTTTTTCAAGTTCTTCGCCATAGAAGAAGACATCGCCCAGGCAGAGCACCAGGGCAGCCTTGACCAGCACGAGTAGCCCAACCAACCACAACCACTTAGGCGGCATGTCTCTCCGGGACATGAGAGAGTGCATTCAGCAAGCCATTTTGCGTCATGGGCAACTAGCTCAAGTCTGGGCCAACAGCGCGTGGCGAAAAACATCTGTGAAGCTGAGCAGTCCCACCAACTTAGCTGCTTCCACTACGGGCGCGCGCCGGACTCCCATCATGCGCATCAGGGAAACGGCTGTCTCCAGACTCCAATCGGGGGAAAGCACGATAGTCGGATGAGTCATGACATCCTCCACCGTGGCGCCATTGACTTCGATGATGTCGTCAAACAGATGCCCGATGACATCCTTCTGAGTCACAATTCCCAAGCCCCGGGTGGGATCGTTCAGGTCGACGATCAAACACGTGATCTCGTGCTTGAGCATCGTCTGTCCCGCGCTGAGGAGCGAAGTGCTCGGGCTGACCGTCAGCACATCGCGCATCATCAGGTCCTGCACGGGCGTATCTTTGAAAGGTTTCATGAAGCGGGGAGTGGAGTGATTTGATTCGCTACAAAGAGTAAGAGCCGGAGGGTCCGGAATTCAAGAACCACTGCTGACCTCACCGGTCTCAGCGTCGCGCCGAAAGGTGGCGCCTGGTCGAGTGCTATCGATGGACAGCAAGGCGTCACCGATTTGCAGGTGGACGCCGGAATAAATGAGCTTCTCGACACGTACGAATGGCTGATCTGCCTCGGCCATCGCGGCCTCGATCTCCAGCCGTTGTGTCTCAAGCAGGGAGCGAGACTTTTGGAATTCCCGTTGCGCTTTCATGGCCCGCCGGATGGCGCCCGCATGTTCGCGAGTTAGGGATTGCCCCACCCGCTTCGCACTCTCCACTCCGCGTTCACGTTGAAGCTTCTTGGCCTTGGCTTGCACCACCAGAAGATCGCTGGAAACGCGCGCCAACACGCGGGCCAGGCCCGGATCGCGCCCGACGCGTACCCAGGTTTCAACGCCCTGGGGAGACCCGATTTCCGTGGCCCAGACACCGACCCCTGCGCAGTAGGTTCCGCCGCGCAGGCGCCCTGCGCCTTCGCGGGCCGAGATGATGCCACTGCACTCGATCGTGCTATTGGTGTCCGCTTCGATGTGAACATCTCCGCGGCAACGAAGGATCGCGTTCTGCGTGTATTTGGCACGAACCACTTCCCGGGCTTGTACCACGCCGACTCCCCCCGCAAGAATTCCCGCACCCACGCGCAGGGCCTTGCCCGCCTTGATGTCCGCATCTTCCACGCATTGACCCACGTCGATGTCCT
>JBLIMI010000365.1:0-4686 GCA_047638655.1 Minisyncoccia bacterium
GCGCCACAGTGGGTTGTACATCAACGGCGAGCTGATGCCCGAGGAGTACACCCTCGAGCAGGACCCCTACTCGGACTTCTTCGAAACCGTGAAGCCGGGGCACTACTTTGTGCTCGGGGACAATCGCCTGCATTCCTCCGACTCGCGAGAGTTTGGTCAGGTCAAGGCGGACTACGTTCGCGGCAAAGTCGACGTACGGCTCTGGCCGCTGGAGCGTATGGGCCGCATCCGCTAGGAATTTTGTCCTGAAGGCCCTCCGAAGGCTTCAGAAATTGTAGATTCTCGGGGGTCATGCACATCCCCGCCAAAGTCACTCTCGTCACCGGAAGCGCCCAGGGAATTGGCGCGCACATCGCAGAACAGTTTCAGGAACGTGGAGACAAGACTCATGTCGTTTGGCGGAGCGACGAAGATCGGGGCGAAGCCCTCTCTGAGCAGTTCTCCCATCGCACTCATCAGGGGGATCTCTCCACGGAAGAAGTCGTTGACTCTCTGGTGGAGGGTATCTTGGAGATCGACGGCAAGATCGATCACGTTGTACACTGCATCGGGGATTACCACGGGGCCAGTTTGGCGGAGACGGAACCCTCTCAGTGGCGGGCACTCTTCGAGAGCAACGTCATGACGTCTATCTTGCTCGCAAACGCTGTTCGGGAGCCGTTGCGAGAGAGCGCTGGCACGCTGGTCTTCTTTGCCTGCGCGGGTGTGGCCAGTTACAAAGCCCGCCGCAAGTGCGCGGCTTACTCGTCCACCAAGAGCGCTCTCTTTAATTTCGCCCGAAGTCTCGCCCTGGAAGAAGCCCCCCACGGCGTGCGCGTCAACACGATCTCCCCGGGGTTGATTCCTCACGCGGATGCCGAGCCTTCGACGCTCGACCCCGCATTGCACACTCACGTTCCCCTGGGCCGCCCGGGAACGCTGGAAGAGGTCGCGCGGGCGGCGATTTGGCTCAGTTCGCCCGAGTCCTCCTACGTGGTGGGGCAGGATCTCTCCTTGGCCGGAGGCTGGCTGTCCTAAGTCGAGGACCGGCCACGCTGCCTGGTGTAGAATCCGGGCATGCAAACCTTCGATGACATCAACCCCTCTACAGGGGAAGTTCTGGCGCAAATTCCGATCACCAGTTCCGCGGACCTGCAGGCGGCCGTAGCGCGCGCCCAGGCGGCCCAACCCGCATGGGCTGCCATGGAATTGAGCCAACGACTGGAGCTGTTGGGAGCGATTGGGGGACGCCTTGAGCAATGCGAAGACGAACTTGCCGACCTGATCACCCGCGAAATGGGCAAGCCTCGGGCGCAGGCCTTGGGAGAAGTGCGCGGCTATGCCAAGCAAGCCGTCAAAGAACTGGAGGAGGTCGCGCTGGCCATGGAGCCGGAATACCACGAGACATCGAGCAACAGCGTGCAGCTTATCCGCGCCCCGCTGGGTGTGGTGGCGGCCATCACCCCTTGGAACTTCCCCCTGGGGATGCCCCTGCAAATTCTGCTTCCAGCGCTTGGTACGGGCAACACGGTCGTGTTCAAACCCAGTGAGTTGGTGCCGTTGGTCGGGGCCAAGATCGCCGAGTTACTCGCCGAGGGATTGCCCACGGGAGTGCTTGAGTTGGTGCAGGGGGACGGAGCCCTCGGTGCGGAACTCGTGGCGAGCGATATTCAGATGGTGGGCTTTGTCGGCAGCAGAGAGACCGGCAAGAAAATCATGCAAAGCGCCTCAGGTGAGCTCAAACGACTGGTGCTTGAACTCGGCGGCAAGGATCCCTTGGTGGTGATGGGGGATGCGGACCTGGAGAGCGCAGCGGACTGCGCGGTGCGCCATAGCCTGCGCAACAGCGGCCAGGTGTGTTGTTCGATCGAACGTGTTTACGTGGCCGACTCCATCGCCGATGAGTTTGAGAAGCGGGTGGTCGAAAAAGCAAAGGAGTGGTCTTGCGGCGACGGCTTTGACGACAACAACAAGATGGGCCCCATGGTGAGCGCGACCCAACGGGACAAGGTCGCGGCTCAAGTGGAGACGGCTGTCGCAACAGGTGCGCGGGTGGCGTTCCGCGGCGAGGCCCCGCAGGCAGAGGGGTTCTTTTACGCGCCCCTGGTCTTGGTCGACGTGGGCGCGGATCACGCCATCACCCACGAAGAGACCTTTGGGCCGGTGGTTAGCTTGACGCGCTTTTCAGGAGACGAAGAGGAGGGCGTGCGCCTGGCCAATGACACGCCTTACGGTTTGGGTGCCAATGTCTACACCGGGGATGTGGAACGCGGTGTGCGCATGGCCAAGCGAATTCACGCAGGACAAGTGGGCGTCAACCAATACCTGGGTGGTGCGCCGGGCTTGCCCTGGGTCGGGGCGCGACAGTCGGGCTACGGATTCCTGGGTGGTGTGGAAGGTCACCGGCAGTTCACCGTGCCGAAGAGCATCGCACAGCCGAAGGTGGAGGGTCAGTGAAGGGCGCCAAGTGGGCGCTCGTGGCGCTAGCGTTGGGCTGCGCCTGTTCTGATGAAACGAGTCCGGAACTCGCCGCCGGTGATGGTCCGGTCGTCTCCGAGAGTGCCGCTGAGCTATCCGTGGTCGGTGATCCGTTTGGGGCGCCGATCTTTGCCCTGCGTTTTCTGGGCCAGGCGGCCCAGGAGCCGGGGCGCTGGAAAGCACGGCTCGTGGAAAAGGATGCCGTTGGCTTCGTCCAACGCTGGACCTGGCGCACCCTCACAGCGGGGACGCCCGAGCCCGAATTGGTCTATGGCGCACGTGAATTTCCCGTGGACCCGTTGGCCGAGGTGTTCGTAGAACTTCGCTTGCAGAGTGGGGACTGGTTTGCACGAGTCAAAGTGCCGAGCAGCGCGAAGATCGATGGTCCGCCCATCGAATTGAGCCTGGTGCAAGTGACGCTCTTCGGCGGAAGGCTGCTGGACGATTCGGGTGCGCCTGTGGGTGGTGCTGAGCTGCGCATGCACCAAGATAGCGCTCCGTTGATCGCACCGCTCTCGGCATTGCCCTTGGTCGCGCACTCGGATGTGGACGGTCGCTTTGACTTTGGCGGAGTCGAACCGGGACAGCACCATTTACGAGTGCGGAGCGAAGGCATCGCGGACGTCCATCTAGAGGTCAAACTCGAGTATGGGGAGAATGAGGGGTACACCCTGACCCTCGCGAATCAAGAAGAGGCGAAGTCACTTCCGGTGGCCGTCGCGGGCGGCAGCGATGATGAGCTTCCATTTGCTCTGCTCGCTCTGCGATCCCTGAACGGGCAACATGTTTGGCGGGTGCTGCACACCAATGAGGGCGGCGGGCCCATGACGCGGGTGAGTCGGTCGGGCGTCGGCTACGCGGCGCTCTTTCCTGGCTTGCCGGCAGGGCGCTACGAACTCTCCGTGCACGGCCTCGATGGCCGCCAATACCAGCCCGAGCGGGTGGAACTGTCCTACGAAGACTTGGATCAGGGCGTGTTCATTCAAGCACTGCCCGCTGAGTCCGTGCACGAACTGACCTTCGACGTACTCGACGCCACCTCGCAGCAGCCCCTGTCGGGAGTGGGCGTGCGTTTCTCGAGTCCGCAGTGGTGGTCTCAAGACGGATTTCTGCTGCCGGAGGAAGGCCCCGCGGCGGTCCTGCCTGCCAACACCTCGAGCCCCGAATGGATGTTGGTTCGTCATGGGTACCAACCTGTCTACGGAACGTTCAAGGCACCGGCAAGCGGGGGCAACCTAGTGGAGACCGTCTTTATGGAAGCCGGTTGGGGCTGCGAGTTGATCTTCCGTGACGGGAGCCTGCGTTTGCCCCGTTCCAACTCGGACAGTTGGTTGCAAGCGGCAGAGGTGCACCTCGCGCGGCCGCTGGAAGGAGTACAGGTCCTCGCGGATGGCGTGCAAGTGGGGCGTAGCGATGCGAACGGTCGCCTGCGAGTGACGCTCGATGAACGACCCGCGCGGCTTCAGTTTCGCAAGCCGGGCTGGAGGGAGTTTCCGGCAAGCAGCACCGGGTTCCCCGACGCGCACTGGACGGAGAGGTTGGGCGCAACGGGCTCGACAGTCGTTTGGTTCGACCTCGAGAGCGGGGCTTAGGCCCTGCCCATAACAAGAAGTGATTCAGGAACGACGCAGCGTGTTGCGCAGGCACCCGATGCCGTCGATTTCGCACTCCACGACATCGCCATCGTTCAAGGGACCCACGCCACTGGGAGTCCCCATCAAAATGACATCCCCAGGATTTAGGGGCATGTGGGCCGAGAGATAAGAGATGGCCTTGGCCACCGAAACGACCATGTCACGAGTGTTGGCTTCTTGGCGGACCTCGCCATTGACTCTGGCTCGGATACCGAGTTCCGCCGAGTTGAGGTAGTTCTCCGGCACAAAGCAGGGACCCATGGGGCAGGAGTTCGCGAAGTTCTTGGAGCGGAACCAGGGGTATTGCTTTTCACGGTCGCGGCCCTGAAAGGTTCGCAGCGTGAGATCGTTGGCAACCGAGTAGCCAGCGACGTGCTGGAAGCTGTCCTTGGGAGCGACGTTCTCGGCCCGGGTTGCAATGATCACAGCCAATTCCACTTCGTGATCCAGTCGATCCGCGTAGCCGGCGGGAGGTGAGACTTCGTGGTTGTGTCCACAGAGCCCTTCCGAGACTTTGTTGAAGAAGAGTGGCTCTTCGGGCACCTCCTCCGAGAACTCCTCCGCGTGGGCTTGGAAGTTCTTACCCAAGGCCAGA
>JBLIMI010000366.1:0-4675 GCA_047638655.1 Minisyncoccia bacterium
TGGAGGGCTCGTCCACGGGCTCGAGATAGCTGGAGCCGTAGGCGGCGATCAGCTGATCCCAACGCTCGTAAAGCTCGAAGGCCTCGACCAGCCTGCGGCGCCCGTAAGTCGAACTGCAACCTCCCTTCTCAAGGTGGTTGTAAGTGGGATGCCGAGGCAGCTCGATCATGTTCTTGGCTAGATCGATGGCTTCAGTAATGCGGCCGGCATTGCGCAAACTGCGGGTGAGCCATTCATTGTTGTGGGCAAAGTTATGAATCTGGTCCGGCAAAATGCCGTCGCGCATCATGTACGCATGATCGGTCCGGGCTGATGCCTCTTGCTGCCACGCCGCGTCCGAGTGCCTTCCCAAGCTGGCGAAAATGTGCCCACCCATGTGCCACATGTGCGCAACGCTGGGGTAGGTCTGGCCCGAGTTCGCGGCGGAGCTCACGGCGCGTTTACCAGCGTCCTTGGAGTCCCAAAGGTGAATGCGATAGTGATGCGCGGGGTGGTTCGGATTCACGTCGAAGATCTGCTGCAGCAGTGCTTCGTTGGCGAGTCGGCTGGGGGTGGCAATTCCCTTGCGCCTCACGTACCAGAGGTGGTTGAGAAGCAACGCCTTGGCTTCAATGTCGTCCGGGTACTCGTAGAGCAACTCTTCGAGATCTTTGGTGAAAGCGTTGGCCCGCTCCTTGTCCTTGGCGGGTTCTCGATCCTCGATGTCGAAGGGTTCTTCCTCGACTTCTTCGGTGGACTCGCCTGCGTCCTCCGCAGAGTCCTCCTCCGCAGAGTCCTCCTCCGCAGAGTCCTCCTCCGCAGACTCGTACTCGACCTCTTCGGCTTCGACCGCTTCAGCCTCGTCTTGCTCCATCTCCTCTGCCTCCGCCTTCACTTTGAAGAGGTGGTCAACGTCGTAGTAGCGGGCTAGCGCGTCGATGAAGCGTTGCTCACGATCATCACCCGCCTCTCGACGTTTGTAGGCTTCGTGGGCGAATGCAGCGGCGCGCTCCCCATTCTCAATGTTCGCCATCGCCATCCCCCAATAGGCCATGGCGCAGTCCGGATCGATGGCAGCCGCTTGACGGAAGGAGCGCTCGGACTCCAAGTACCAGAAGCCGTGCAACTGTCCGATGCCCTGGTCGAAGAAGCGTTGTGCCAATTCCTCCTTGGTCGTCACGGCAAAGTGCACCTTGTCCCAGTCCGACATCAAGTACGCCGCCTGGCGCGGCCCCTCGTTGAAACTCTCCCCCATGTGCGAGTGGCCTTCGAGAGGTGCCGCACCCAGATCGTCAGACACCTCGGGCTGATCAGGATCTTCGATAGCTTCCTGCGAAAGACATGGGGTTGCAACAAGGGGCGTTGCAAAGAGCAGACAGCTAAACAGCAAACCAGTGGGAGTTGTCATCCCTCAACAATACGCGGACAAGCAGATCACCGCCAGCGAATAGCCCTATGGGGCATGGGGCGAGAGCTTCAAGAGCCGCCCGCGCGAGGGCAGCCCCTGGAGAAACTGGTTGCTACAACTGCCAATTGAGAGCAACGGCGTTGCTCGTGTTGAAACCGCTGTTGCACGGGCCCGGTGCGTTGTCCCTGTACCAGAGTTGGTAGTACCGAAGGTCACCAGGCATGGCGCCGTCTTTGGCAGCGATGTCGATGCTGGTACTCGAGTTCCCTAGAGCATCCGTCGTGACAATTTGAAGCCTTGTGATCGATCCGCCGGCGCACAGCAAACCATCACCAAACACGATCCCGTTCCCCGCGCCGAATTGGGCAGTTCCCCCAAAGAACAGCCCCGTGACCGAGGGCACAGCTTGAGCTCCTCTGAGCACGAGAGAGTTGTTCCCAGCGCTGGCTGTACCGAATACAGACATGACAGCTCCGGTTCCTGCAGAGTTCAAGCAGCCGCCACCAGGCGCTCCCGAATTACCACAAGGGCACGCTGTTCCCCCGCCATCTCCAAAACAGAAGGGGGTGCCTTCAGGCTGGAGGAAGGAGATTCGCAAGTTGTCTGTGCCGACATCCCAACCGGAGAACAGGAAATGCCTGAGGGGATCCCCATAGAAATACTGAACCGTGTCCACATCGCGGATCACGTCGTTCCAAATTTGGTCGTCCGTCGCGCTACCCTGAGAATAGGTCAACCAGCCCTGGGGCAAGGTCGTCATGTGAGAGGGGATCGCAAAGTCAAAGGCGGTCCACCCAGCCGGGGTCGTGAAGGAACTCACGCCTGCCTCCGGAACGGCAATGTCCCCGATGAAATAGGCCATGAAGTCATCGTCAAAATTCCCAGGCGAACCGTTGTCGTTGATCAACAGAACCGACAGCTTGCGGTCCCCCACGGGGAGGTCGGCGTCCAGCGTGACCAGATCTAGCCCGAGGGACGTGATCCCACGGGACTGATAGTCGCCCGTGAAAATCGAGCTCGTACCAAACTGAGTTGAGACGGCTGGGCAACACGTGTGCAGCGTCAGATCCTGGAGAAACGCGCCCGGGTTTCCGTTGAGGGGAGAGATGGCTTCATTGCCCGTCCCCCAACTCCATGCGCCGACATTGGTTCCAGTCTCAAATGTCTCGACGAAAGTGGCCTGAGCGTTTGCCGTACCGCTGAGGATTAGAGCCAGGACCGACGGAAGGACGAGGTGAGTTGTAGAGTTGTTCATTTGCAGGTAGCTGTTCTTGAAAAGGTCTTGTAACCGGGACAACTGACGGGGCTCTGCGACAACTGACACCGGCTAAGACTTAGTTGAGTGATTTTTGATTGTATCGCAGAGGGGGTTTCTGCTGACAAGGGTCAAAACTGGCTGGACTCGTAAACTTACACGGCTCCAACTGAGTCAGCCTCCTACATGGAATGTTCAGTTCGCCAGGTCTAGCAAGCAACTCAGGGCCAAGCCTGTCCCGACGTCCGCTCCCATGAGGGGATTATCGAGGTAGGAGCCATCGGCATTCCGACAAGCTCTCAACTCTCGCAGGATGGAGTCCTCTAGCCGCTGCCGAAGATGGGCGAGAACACCATCGCCACCCATCTCGTGCAGTGCTTCTGCCGCAGTACTGTAATCGTAGAGCAGGTAATGCGATCCCTGGGTGTGAGCACCCGCGTGCATCAGAGCCTTGCGTCGTTGCGCACCGAATCCAGGCAGGTGTTTGATGTAGAGTTCCATGTGAGTTGCCAGGGCAGCATTGTCCGCGCGCGCCCCCCGCAACAGGGCAAGGGCGCACGCAGGACCGCGAGCGGCCGATGCTTCCACACCATCTCCCGTGCGCTGGCCCGTGGCCAAGTCGCTGCCCCGCAAGAAGTACCCGAAAGTCTGATGAGGGCTACGCATGGCTTCCAAGCAATCCAAACCACGAGCAAGCGCCTCCGGCGGCACGTCGAAGCCGAGTTCATCCGCCCGTTCCAGAGCCATCACGACCGTGGCTGTAGTGAAACTGATCGATTGAGGAATGCTGGTCCCACCGGCCACGCCTGAGATGTAGTAACTCCATCCACCGTTGGGCTGTTGTCGCTGATAGAGATCGTTCAGATACTCCTGCAACAACTCGCCGTTCTGCTCTTCCTGCCCCACTCCCGATTCCAGACAGTCGGCCAAGAAGAAGATGCCATAGGACCGACTCCACACCGCGTAATCCATGAACGCAATCGGCAGATCCTTCCGTTGCTTGAGCTTGGCTTGTCGCTTGTGCATCCAAGCCAGAGCCCTCTGCGCTGAATGCTGAGCATCAGGCCGCGACTCCATGCGCAAGAGCGCACGGCCACCGATGGCCGTGGCGGCCAGGTCGAATTCGTCATCGAGATCTTCGGGGCTGCTGTAGGCCGTCAACGTGACCCAGCAGCCACTCACTTGTTGCGATGCGATTAGGTAGTTCGCCGCGCTTTGAATCATCTCTTCCGCCTCCATCGCCCGGGACAGGTCCAGCGGTTGCTCGGGAAGGCTGATCAGCCTGCGGTGCTCGGCACTGGGCCATTGCAGGTTGGGATAGAGTTTCAGCTTCCAGGCGGGTCCGGTCAGGATCGCGGCGGCGCCCCAGGCCCAGCGGCTCTCCCCATGCTCTGCCAGCAACCGTCCCCAGTAGCTTTCAGCTCCCTGGGCATCCTTGGCCTGAAATCGAAGAGCGCCTTTCAGATGCAAGGCCTCGGCCCGAATCGCCGGCGCCACAGTCGCGTCCGTCGTGATCAGGGAAGCGAGGCTCTCTTCGGCCTTCTCTGGAGAACCGGTGACAGTCAGCAAGTGAGCTTTCTTCATGAGCAAGGGAGCGCGCCAATTCCCCCGCGACTGCATCTCCGCATCGTCCAACAAGAGGGCCGCCGTCAATGGTTTGAGTGCTTTTTTCCCATTCCGTTGCAAGCGCTGCAACTCTGAATTCAAGATCGCTTCCCGCACGGGATCCTCTCCCGGAGGTAGTTCCCCGAGCAGCGCCGCGGCCTGCTGGAGTTGCCCGCTCCGGATCAAGTGCTGGATGCTCTCCTGGCGTGTGTCCCCCAATTCGGGGGGGGGCACAAAGACTCCGGGAGACTCCCTCAAGGATTCCAAAAGAACGTCATAAACCGCCGTTCCTTGGAGGGAATAGAGCTGTTTGAGGACCTCCCCCGTCGGCGCCACCACGAGCATTCCGCTTCCGAAGGTGCTGGAGGAAAGACCAAAGACTTCCTGGCTCTCGAAGGGTGCTCCCATCCCTTTGCGCCAACTCAGAA
>JBLIMI010000367.1:0-4674 GCA_047638655.1 Minisyncoccia bacterium
CCCCAGATCGCATACTGCAGAAACATCATCAAAGACAGCCGACTGTTCATACCCCTGGAGAGTGGTCGCGCGTCGGGGGTGGTCATTCCAAATGTCTTTAGGGGGGGCTCGAATCCACCTACAATCACCTTGGGCGGACAATGCGATGGCGCAGCCTAACCAGCCCAAGGATAGGAGCCTAACGCCCAGCGCTGAATCTAAGGCACTCCTTGCCAAGTGCCAAACAAGCAAGCCGCCCAAGAAAGGACCAACTCCACTTCCACCCCTGGAATTCGCGCTTGGACTCCCTCAGATGGGCATCACGAGCTCAACACTGGCACCCGCATCGAGCACCACTCGCTGCGCTTCACCGAGTTCCGTGGACGCTAGCTTGCCCCGTTTGAAAACCTGAACCCAGTAAATCCCGGGCGACAAGCCATTCAATTCCAGGCTGCGCCCGCGTGTTGATTCCCCGTCAAATTCCACTTCTTCGCCGCCCTCAAGAATACCCGTGACGTGCAGGTAATAGCTCGGACGTCCCATGCGGCGCCCCACCGCTGTCCCGCGCTGCCCCTTCAACTCCACCTTCAAATCCGCCCCTGGGCGCAGCACGAACTGCAAGCCACGCCGCTCCTCGCCTGCGACCAACTCAAGCGGGAGCGAAGTCTCGCGAACGTAGCCCGGAGCATGGGCATCAATGGCAAGCAATTGGCCGGGTTCCAGGCCGCGCAGGGTAAAGAAGCCCTCATCATCGCTAAAGACCGCATCCGCTCCAAAGCCTGCCTCGAAGCCCCTACGAAATGGCGAGCGACGTTCAGCGCGCGGTTCCAGACGAACCCCTTCCAAGGGTTGCCCGGCGGAATCCAAGACGCGTCCAACGAGCGTCGCGCTATACAATTCAAAAATTTGTTGCTGAGAATTAGATCCCACAGTCACATGGAACGTTGTGTCCAAAAAGCGGCTGATATGCTGTACGCTGAGTCGATACTCACCGGCACTTAGGGACTCCCAATGAAAGCGCCCCTCACTGTCGGCGCGGGCGGCATAGCTCTCCCCGCGCCCCTCAGCCGGACGCAAACTAAGCACGGCACCTGGCAAGGCTAAGCCCTCCTGGAGCACTTGCCCCTGCAAGCTCTGCAGGGAGTGCGCACGCAGCTCCACGGAGGTCGGCTGATCTGATTGCACGCTAGCCAGCTCCTGGGCCCCCGCTGCGAGTCTCCCAAAGGTTGTCAGACCTGGGCCACCGGCCTGGATCAAACGCACGCGATAGTCCCCCGGCGCAAGCTCATCCCAGCGAGCCCGGCCCAGCGCGTCGGTCACCCGAAACTCATCCGCTGCCTGGCCATTGGTCTCTGCTCTTCGCTGGGAGACCAGCGCACCGACCAAGGCCTCGCCGGACGCAGAATTGACCAGCACCTCCAAGCTTCCCGAGGCTTGGCCCGAATCACCGGTCAAGGGGCGCCGCGACTTGGAGAACCAGCGTGGCTCTGCTCCATTCCAGTCCAAGACGATGAGCTCGTCGCCGGCCATGCCGCTGGCGCGGGCCAAGCTGGCCGTACGCTGCCCGTCGCTGACCGTCAGGTTCAATGTGATCTCCTCCCCGGCGGGCAACCCGCCCAATTCAAAGCTGCCCAAAGCATCCAGGCCGCAGCTCAGCGTGCGCTCTCCCAAGCGCGCTCGTACCTCCAATTGCTGCATGCCCTCCTCGGTACTCCACTGGGCCGGCAAGCGTCCAACACGCCCGCGCAATGCTTCCCCCGCCGCAAGCTCGAGCTCTCCGATCCAAGTCCCATTTCCGCTAACCATCAGCTCATCGACAATCCCCGCGGCGTCGGTCACCAAAAAGCCATCCGCCGCGATGCGCAGTTCCCAGGGACCGAGGGCTTGGCCAGTAAGCCGAAAGTGCCCCTCGCTATCGGTGACCACAAAGTCCTGGGAATCGCCACGCCGTCCGCCCGGCCGGCCAAAGCCTGAGCGCGCTTCCACGTGTGCTCCGGAGATGGGAAAGCCTACGTCATCGAGCACGCGCCCATAGAGCTCTGCTCCTCGATCCAGGCGCAGGTCCCCCAGTTCTTGATCCCGACCAAGCCCGAGCAACGTCCATTGTGCGTTTGCAAAGCCGGGCGACTGAATTTTTAGCCCTAGCTGCCCCAACCAAGGAGCCTCAATTTCAAATTGCCCTTGGGCATCGGTCCGTAATCCAACGGGGTCTGGGGAGTCCGTGGAGTTGGTGCGCAGCGTGCGCAAGCTCAGGCTCGCCAGGGCGATGGGCTCGCCCCCATAATCCACGACGCGCCCGCGCAGCGTGCTCGAACTGAGCGCTGCAGACTGAAGAGGCACACTCTCAGCTTGAATCACATTGCGCAATGGCTCCCCCAGCGGCTCTGCACGCACGAGCTTTGTCCTCTGATCGGGGGCCTCTCCGGAATCGGTCAATTGCGAATCCCCAGGCAGACCAAGCGTTGGCTCTGAAATCCAGGCACTGCCGTAGCGCAATCCGGCTCCCAAAATCATCAAGCTCGCCGCTCCGAGGGCCAATTTTATCCCCAATGCGCCGGAGCCAGATTGTGCAATACTCAATTGTGTTCCGATAGGATCCAGGGGCAGATCGCCCCCGCGCACAAGCGGCATCAAAAGCAAGGCCCAGGAACTTCGATCTCCGTCCGCCCCGCGATCCATGGCCTGGCGCATTTCCTCCAAACCGCGTGACAAGCGCGTCTTTACTGTTTTGACCGGCACGCCCTGCAACTCAGCAATCTTGCTGGGTCCCAGTTCACGGTAGTAGCGCAAGTACAACGTAGAGCGGTAGGGTTCACGCAGCGTCTGGAGGTTCTCCACCACCTGCCGCTGGGCCTCCAGTTCGGCCTCCACTTCGCCTAGGCCCGGGCCAACATCCCCGAGGCTCGCATCACGCTCGCGCTCACCGCGCTGGGCCTCACGTTGCCCCTCATTGATGGCTCGGTTGCGCAGAACGCGCCCCAACCAACCACGCAGCCGCCCCTCCTCTTGGGGATCGGTGTGCTGGGGTGGATTCTCCAGGGCGCGCAACCAAGTGTCTTGGACCAGATCCTCGGCGCGATGCTCATCGCGCACCAGGTTGCTGGCCAAGAGTCGCAGAAACCTGCGATGGGCCAGCAGTTCCTGCACTCCAGCTGGGGCCTTGCCCTGGGGCGAATCGCTCATCTCAACGTCCGCGGTTGCCGCGCCCGCCACCGCCGGTAGTGCCGCCTGTAGTGCGCCCACCACCGCGGCGATTGGTCGTCTGGTAAGACTCGTACTGAACTGGGGTCAGCACGGCTTCCATGGCGGAGTTGGCCTGCTCCTCAATCAGCTTCATGCCCGCGCGAATCTCCTCGCGCGTTTGTCCATTGCCATCGTCGACGCGCATGGCTTCCCAAGCTGCACCGCGCTGTTCGTCCTGACTGGCTAAGATGCCACGCACGCGATCGGTCTGGTACTCGTCGAGCCCGAGCTTCTCGCTCAGGGCGACCAAGCGCTCTTCCGCTCGTTTCTCGCGCTCGACACGCCGCTCTTCATCGCGCGTCTTGCGCTTCTCATCGTCATACATATCCGAGGCGGCTCGGAAGTCGTCGTAGTAGGCTTGGGAGACACCCCCACCCGAATCCACAAAGCGCGCGACGGAGTTCGGTGTCTCTCCGTTGGCGATTTGAATCACTTCTCCGTCCCATTCGCCCGAATCCACAGGGGAGCGATTGGAAGAGACGTTAGGGCGCGCTTCCAGGTTGGCGATACGCAGCTCAAGCGCCTGGTTTTCACTCTGCAGCTTGACCAGACTCGCGAGCGAATCGGCGCCGACCTCTTGACCGATTCCGGATCCATTTGAACCCGCTTGGGCAGCCCGGCCGTTGGAGGAGGGGCTGACCAGCATGCTGACGACGGTGGCGGAGACGGCGCCGGAGATGGCGCCCACGAGAATGGCGGTGAAGAGGGTTTTGGACACGGAAATCTTGGGAGAGCGGGTTGGGGGCGGGGTACGTGGGAGGACCGCGGGGGTCCCACGGGCTGGGAGGACATACAACGCGCGCAGCGAATAGACTTCGACCGAACGCGGAAAACGGAGCTATCTTACCCGATTCGGGCCCAATCCGCTCCGCAGCCCAGCGGGGCCTCACCTCACGTCATCCAAGCGCACCGCGCAGCGCTCCCGGGCGGCAATTTGTGCCGCCTCCAGCACGCGTTGGGTCTCGTAGGCGTCGGCAAAATCAGGCAGAGGCAACTCGGGCTCTTCGCCGCCAAGGCTGCGCATGACGTCTGCCAGGTGGTTGGTGAAGCAGTGCTCGTATCCCAACACGTGGGCATCGGGCCACCAGTTTTCAACGTAAGGGTGGTTGCCCGCCGAGGTACACATGATGCGCCGCCAGCCGCCTTCGCGCGGGCCATCGGAGGCATCGAAGAAGCGCAGCACGTTCATCTCCTCGAATTCGAAGCGCAGGGAGCCCAGCTCGCCATCAATCTCAATCGAGTTGCCATTCTGATGCGGTCCCGCCACGCGGCTGGCTTCAAAGCTGGCCACGGCGCCACCCCTAAAGCTGGCGTTGAAAAGCAAGGCGTCGTCCACCGTGCTCGCGCCGCTCCCGGATCCGTCAGGAAGGTTGCGTTCCTTGATAAAGGTCGGAGCCACGGCCCCGTGCACCTCCGACACCTCATCACCGGTCAGAAAGCGCGCCAGGTCGA
>JBLIMI010000368.1:0-4648 GCA_047638655.1 Minisyncoccia bacterium
CAAAGTCGCGCCGGAGCACGCCAGCAAACGGGTTTTGGAGCTCATGAAGAAGCCAAGCATTGACTCTTTCGATCGCTTTGCAGACCGCTTCGAGGAGGCTTCCAAACGAGTCGGAAAGGAACAATACCTGGTGCCCTACTTCATCGCGTCCCATCCCGGCTCAAGCGCCAGCGACATGATCGAGTTGGCCATTTTCCTGAAGGCCCGGGGCTACCGGCCGCGGCAGGTTCAGGACTTCATTCCGGGCCCGATGGACATTGCCACGTGCATGCATCACACGGGGCTTGATCCCCTTAGCTTGAAGCCAGTGACCACCACCAAGAAGTTGCGGGACCGAAAGGTCCAGCGCGCTTTGATGCAGTTCTTCGCACCTGAAAATTACTTCCTGGTGAAAGAGGCGCTCATCGCGGAGAACCGAGAGGATCTAATCGGGAAGGGGCCTCAATGCCTGATTCCGTCCCATCCTCCGCGCTGAATCGGTCTCAGTCCCCTCGAATCCTCGTCACGAACTGATCTGTTTCGAGCTTGAGAGTCTCGGAGAGCAGCGACAACTCACGCGAAGCCACCACAAACTGCTCGGACGCACTCTCCGTGTCCGCGGCAGCTTGCGCCATGGACTCGACCGACTCGGTCATCTCCTGCGCGCCCATGGCTGCGCCACCTGCATTGCGACGCATCTCAACGGTCACTGTGCTCTGTTGTTCAACGGCAGCCGAAATGGTCGTGCTCACCTCGGAGAGCTGAGCGATTTGACCGCAAATGGTCTGGATCGCTCCCACTACAGCTTCCGTGGCCTCTTGGACGCCACGGAATTGATCCTGAATCTGTGTGGTCGCATCCCGGCTCTGCCCAGAGAGGCCCTTGACCTCGTCTGCGACCACGGCCTATCCCTGGCCTGCTTCTCCAGCCCGGGCCGCCTCAATGGTTGCGTTCAATGCCCGAAGATCGGTCTGCTAAGCGACTGATTGGATCATTCAGGGCACCGTACGAATGGTCTCGGAGGCCTCCGACATACGGGTCGACTTGTCACGGGTCACCTTGGCGTTGGTCTCAGCGTTGGTAGCGTACCGGTATGAACCGTGCACCTGGCAGCTGATCTCGGTCAGACTAGCTCGACCATTGGCCTCCAACCGGAAACGTGCCACGGGTTACGCCCTCCCCTGGTTTTCCCAATCCAGCAAGTGGCCTGTTCGGACCCTTGATTCACCCCATTGGCTCGGGTATCAGTGGGGTTGGAAGACACTCATTCTGATCTGAACGTTTCAAGCACACCACGTGAATCAACAAACCGCGCAGACATGCACCGGGGCAGATGACGCCCGAATGCAGGGCAGTGCCTTGGCGTCCCCAGAGCTCAAACTCAACCTGAGAGCACGGGCGAGGAGGATCATTCATGGGTCCCCGGCACTGCTTTGGGGGGTTGCCCTGGTGATTGTTTTCGTGTCGCTCCCGCTTCTGAGGTCGGTGGCCCTGAAGGAAAACGAGATGGACGCGCTGCGGGCGTTGAACCTGTTGGGCAGTGAAGTCTTTGCTCAGGACCCGGAGAATAGAGACTTTCGCAAGCTGCTCGAACCCGGCTCGGAACTCGGGCGCAGACTGCCGGACACCCGTCTCGTCGGAGACGGCCGCGTCATGTTTCACCACGGGTACCTGTTCGAAATCGTCTCTAGTGACTCAGGCGAGCGTCAACTCACCGCCTGGCCACTGGTCTACGGGAAATCCGGACTCGGAGCTTTCTGGTATGGGGCCAAGGGCGGATTGCTGGGACACCCCAACGGAGAAGCTCAATGGAGTGGGATCGACCATGCGCCACTTGAACCTGCCGCACCCAGCACTCCTGGCTGGCGATCACTGAAGTTCACCTCCAGCCAAGACTCGACCGGTATCTAACCGTACCAGCGCCAGAGCAAGCACTCCATGGCCGGGCGGAAGTCTCGATCGTTCATGCGCAGGTTGGCGCGCTTGATGATGGGTGCTGCGCTTGAGGCCGGACCCTCGGCTGCGAGGCGCTCCGCCGACCAGAGTCGTTCGTGGGGCAAGCTGCGTTGCGCTTGAAGGACCTCGATCAAGAAAACGCTGGTGCTCTCGTCGTGTCCTAAGGTCGCTGCCCACAACAAGTCAAAACGGCGCGCGGGGTCTTGCTCCTGACGCCATTGCTCGCGCAGTAGGCGGTGTCCCGGCAGACCGGTATTGCTGACTTGCATGGACAAGAAACGGTGGGCGCTGAGCCCTTTCACAGACTCCACTTCGGAGTCAGCCATTGCGAGTAGGTAACGACTTGACTCGGGCCCTGGAATCTGAGCTATGGACTGAATTAAGAATTCGCGTCGGGCCAATTCGTCCCCGCTCCGTGTTTCAAAGCGCTCCGTCAAGATTTTCAAGACTCGCTGACTGAGTCCCGGGTGCTGCTCCCAGTTGCCCGCCATCGCTCGAGTGACGATGCCGACTCCTTGTTGAGCGCCTTTCCAGAGCTCGATGGCCGAGTCCCGGGCGCGTTCATCCCCCACGCTCAAGAGCGCTTTGAGGGCCACTTCCCGAATCTTCGCGTCCTCATCGTTCAGGGCGACATCCAACGCCTTCTTCGCGATTGGATTGGCCGCATGCTGGACCAATCCCCCACAAGCCATGGAGCGTAGATAAGGATCTTCGTCGCTTACCAGAACCCCAGCCACTAAATCCAGGCGAACACTGAATTCAAGCGCCATCAGGGCATCCATGCGGTCCTGTGGAGCCTCCGAACCGATCAGGGACTCTAGGTACTTCATCCCTGGCGATTCATCCCCGGCCCGGCTCTGGGCCGCGCTAAAGAACGCGCGCTGCAACTGGGATTGAATTTGCGACAAGAGTGGAGCGAAGAGTGCCGCGGTTTGTTCGTCTGCGGAATGTGCAACGAGCCTCCCCGCCACATCCATCAACTCCAGATGGCTCCCCGCCTCAATCCAGGTCGCGACCATGGATTCAGCGCGCCTACGATCCGAGCGAAACATCGCGGTCAAAAGTCGGCCGCGAATCTCACCCTTGACGACGGGCAAGAGGGCTCTCAAGTCCTCATAGAGCCCAGGACTGGCGTGCACCGACAGGGCCCGAATGGCAGCGTTACGAACCGTGTCTTGTGGATGTCCTAAACAATCCTGGAGGAGTTCCTGCCCCGCAGCGCCGGCGGAAGCCTCGCTCATTTCGAAAACGCCCAGCGCGTTACCGATGGTGTGCGCCGAGTGACGGTCCCCGTAACGGCGTCGCACCATGCGCGCCAATTCAAGTAGCGCCGGCTCTCCCAGAATAGCCAATTCCTCACGCACGTTGCGCAACACGGACTGCGGTGCGTTTTGTAGCTTGCTCACCAGGATCGGGATCATCGCAGTGGTGTCCCCATTGAAGTGGCCCTGCCCTGGGCACTTCGACATCAGTCCCCGGATGCGATCATCGTTGGCCCAATTCAGCGCTGTTGCCGCCAAGGAGGCTTGCGCTGTGCCGGAGTCCTCGTCTGCGGACGATCCACAGCCAGCGAGAATCAGGCACAGGCCGACCAGGGAGGCCCCCGCCGCGCGCTTGTGCCTGGAACTGGTCAAGGGCGTTCACCGAGGGTGCCCTGAGCCGCCTGAAGTTGCTGGCCCGCCTTCGCAAAGTTGGACCGCGCTGTTTGTTCGTTGTTCATGGCTTCCACCAACCGCAATTGAAACTCGAGGACCTGGAAGTTCGTGGTGAGGTCGTTCTCGTAGCGAGCCTCTTCCGCTTCCAGTTGACGCTCTGCCGCTTTGCGGCTGACGCCTGCCGCCCGCACCGCCAGGCTCTGGTAATGCAATTGCCGTACCGCCTCACGCACCTCGGAGACAACTTGTGTCTCAAGCTGCTCCATGGTGATGCGGGCGGCCCGAACTTCCGCCCGAGCAGCATTTTCAGCGTAGCGACGTGTGCGGTTTCCGATCGGTGCGTTGAGCGTCAAGCCTACATCCCAGGACACGGTGGAGAAATCCAGCACGTTCTCTTTGGCATCCACAAAGCCCTCATCGCGTCCAGCCGATGAAAGCGAACTGTCCCAATCGACCCCGAGCCGTCGATCCGAAATGGCCCTCTCGTGGCGCAATTCGGCAATTTGAATTCGCAATTGTTGCTGGCGCAATTCCGGGCGCAGGCGCAGCGCGCGCTCCAGGATCTCCGTCCAGTCCTCCAGACGATCGACGGAAACGTCATCGGGCAAGGGCGTCGTCGGTTCGAGCACCGTGCTCCAACTCACGGGCTGCTTGCCAGGGAAAAGCAGAGCTTTCAGGCTATCGCCCGCCACTCTGCGTGTGACATCAGCGGCCAGACGCGTCTCTTCGCGGCGCGCCACCTCGGCCTCTGCCTGGATGACCTCCACCTCCGTTCCCACACCTGCGTCCAACAATCGTTGGTTGCGTTGCAATTGCTCGCGGCCCAATTCAAGGCTCGATTCAGCGACTCCGAACTGTTGCAGCGACTGAACCAGGTCCCAGTAGGCGTCACTGGTCTGCCTCAAGAGTTGCTGCATGACTTCTCGACGTCTCTCTACCTGTTGCAAGTAGACCAGGTCCGATTCTCTCGCGAAGGACGTCCCGCGGTCCACCCCCGCGCCACGCAACAGCGGCTGAGTGTAGGAAAACGAAAACGCGTCGTCGGTGATGGCTCCAAT
>JBLIMI010000369.1:0-4625 GCA_047638655.1 Minisyncoccia bacterium
GCGCGCGCCGCAAAACCGACCGCGCTGTCATCGTGACCGTCGACGATCCAGGCGTACACATTGGACTCTGCTTTGCCAAGCAGGCCACCCGCGGCCAAAGTCGGAGCTCCAGCCTTTAACTGATCGGCACTGACATCGAGATTTCCCCACCACGCGTCGAGGTCGTAGGCGTGAGGCAGAGACCAGGCCGTCATGTCATACATCTTCGACGAGTTCTTGCGCTCCAGCTCTTCACGTTCCTTCTTGAGCGTCTCCAAGTCGATTCGCGGGTCGAACTCGAAGAAGGCACGCAGTAGTTGCCGTTGTTCTTGGCGAGCGGGGATCAAGAGGCTGCCCACAGGGAGGTCGAGGCTCTCTTGAGTTTGGCCACGGGAACCGCTGGCCTGGGACATGCTGAGTGAAGTCGGCGCTTGGAAGACCTCGATTCCTTGACCGTCCAAGACTCGCAAGAGTTCTCGCCACCTGCTTTGGTCCTTTCCAGGAATCACAGCCAGCCACTGGTCATTCCCCTCTGCCTTTGGGTTCAGGTTCTTGCGCTTGTTGTCCGCGTAGTCCTTGAGAACCTCCGCCCTACGGCGGTGCAGTGTCGTGAGGTTGGAGAAGCTGGCTTGCACTTGGTGATGCACCGCTTCTCGGTAGGTCAAAATTTCACCGGAAGCTCGGCGCAGAGACGCGCCGCGCGTTCCCGCTTGTTCGTAGAGAATCCCGATGGCACCCATCAATGAGGCAAACGCATCCGAATAGAAAGGAGCCCAACCGTCAGCCCACTCGCGAGTGTAGTAACTCCATCCATTGGCGTCAAAAGCAAGCGCCGCGTCTCCCGCGAACTCTGTTTGCCAGAAGAGGTGCTTCGCTGGCATTTGCAAGTTGATGGGCGCGGCCTGGGGATAAAACAGAAACGTGTCGAGGGCACCCATCTCGTGGGCGTCCACGAATAGCTGGGGGTTCCACTCTCGCAATGCTTGCCAGCGCGCTCTGGTCTCGGGCTGCGTGCCGGCCATCCAGTCGCGGTTCATGTCAAACAGATAGTGATTGCCGCGGCCATTGGGCCAGTGCCCGCGGTGCATCGAGCTATAATTCAAATTGGGCGTATAGCCTGCGGATTGCTCCACCATGCTGATGATGCGCTCACGGCCGTCAGGATTGAGGCAAGGGTCAACCACGATGATCATGTCATCGAGCATGCTTTGGTTCGCATCTCCTTGATCGGCAATCAAGTGGTACGCGACGGCTAGCGCTGCGTCGGTTCCCGACAGTTCGTCACCGTGAATGGAGTACCCCATCCAGGCAACGGCGGGCATGTCAGCCAAGAGTCCTTGAACCGCGTCCGCCGAAAGCGTGCCTGAGGCCAACTTGGCGTGCTGCGCCTTGAGTTCGCCGATTCGCGCCTGGTTTTCCTTGGAGGTGATGATTCCGAGGACCAGGTCGCGACCTTCGTGAGTGCGACCGAAAGTCTGCAGGGTCATGCGTTCTGATTGATCCGACCAGATGCGGAAAGCAGCCAACACTTCGGAGTGGTGAGCCAACCGCGATCCGTGCTGCTGTCCTAGAAGGGCATCGGGAGTGGTGATCGCCTCCGTGTGCTCTGCGCCGGGAAAGAAGACAGCGTTGTAAGAGAGGTCTTCGTCATCGCCGAAACGAATCGACGGATGCAGTTGCGCAGCGGCTTCCGCGCTGGAGCCAGCTTGAGCAGGAGGGCCTGAACTCGCGGTGACGGAACAGGACAGGAGAAGCGTAATCAAACAGGAGGCGACAATACGAAGGAGGTTCATGGCGACTAGCCTACAGATTCAGCAACGAATCCGTCCCGTTCCCTTGCGGACTGCCATGCGCTGTCCCGTGTTACCACCCGACCCGGCCCATCTCTGTCCTTACACCTCGCAGACCTCGCCGGCGCCCAGGAAAATCAAGCGGCACAGGATCGCCTCTCGCTGCAGACCGTAGATCTCTCCAATCAACTGGGCATAGCGTTCCAGTTGCGGGCGGTAGTGATCGACGAGAGCGTGCAAATTGTCGCCTTTCACCGAGTCCGTCTTGTAGTCAGTGATTTCGGCCCAGACCACGCGCTCCCCCTCGCGGGCAAGGACCAGCCGGTCGATGGCGCTACTCCAGAGCGAACCCTCCATGTGCAGGCTGAATTTTGGCTCTCGAAGCACTTCACGCTCGGTTCCAGCGGGCGCGCGGCAATGGCCCTCCGCAAGGGCTTCCATGATCGTGTTCGACTCCATGGCGCGGCTGGCTAGGGCGGCGGCTTGATCGCGATCTTCCTGCTTGGCTCGGCGCAGAAGTGAGTGCTCCAAAGCAGCTAGCGGGTCAAACGTCTCCGACCACTCAAGCCCTTCTAGAATCGCGTGGGTTAAGGTCCCGATGTCGGCTCCCTTCGACGAACGCATGGCGTCGGCGATGGAACGCTGACCACCACCTTCTTCGGAGGATGGACGGCGGCGCGGCATGCTTCTCTGTTGGCTCGTCGGCGCAAGTTTCAGCGCAAGCGAGGGAGCCCTAGTTGGAGCGCTTGGCGCTGACTGCTGCTCACTCTTGTGCCACGCTTTTGAGTTGTCTTCATGGCTCCAAAGAACACCGTCCTCGCCTGGTTCGTTCCCTTCCGTACTCAGTCGCTGACGGAGGAGCAGCGCCATGCTCGGCGCTTTGGACTTCGAGCCACTCTTCGGCGGCATGACCACAGGTAAAATGAGTTCGAGCCGGCGAGCCGCCCGGGTCATCGCCACATACAGCACGCACAGATCGTCAGCCACCGCTCGCGCGCGATCCTGCTGATAGAGATCCTGTAGCTCTTTCGCGACCCCGTTGAAGTCCTTGTTTGGCGGGATGCATGCTCTCTGAATAAGTTGCTGTGGTTCGGGCCGATCCACCAAAACCTTGGGAGGCATGGAAGCGAAATTGCCACCGATCTCGGGCAAGAGCACCGCTTCGAACTCGAGGCCCTTGGAACCGTGGATGGTCATGACCCGGACAGCGGCGCCACCTGGGTTTTCAACTCGGTGTACACGGATGTGGTCAATGAATGCCGATGGCCGGACCTCTCCACTCGCTTCAAAAGCGAAAGCGACGTCGTGCAACTGGCTGAACCGCGCGCGATCCCACGCGGACCAGGAACCGTCACGGGAGACCTGTTCATGGAACCTGGAGACAAAGCTGGCGAGACCCAGGCTGGCGAAAGATGTACGCAACTCCAAGGACTTGGCACGCCTCTCTTTTGCATCGCAATTGGGCCCAAGACCAAGAAAGACACCGAACGCGGAGTTGCCCACATGGAAAGCGGCGGCACTATCGTCGGGGAAGTCGGCTAGGTGCAAGATGGAGAGCATGACGACCACGGAGCGCGCATCGGTCAGCACGTTTCCGCCTTCGCCACTGGCATCGATGCCTGCGTCCCGCAAGGAGTGAATGATCGCAGGGATGACTTTGCCCGTGCGTGTCAGGATTCCGATGGACGCGTTGGGCGATTCTTCGAGGATGAGTTGGACCCTCTCCAGAAGACGCTCCTGAACGAGGCGGCTCTCGTCAGCTTTCGTGTAACTCGCGTCCTCATCCTGCGGCCCGCGCGCCTCGATCAAGAACGCAGCGCCGGGCAGGTCTTTGGCTGCCTCGTGGGTGGCAAAGCTTCGACTGAAGTCTTCACAACCTTTTCGATGGGCTGCGTGATCCTCGTGCGCAAACACTGGGGAGTTGACCAGTTCTTCAAAGACGAGGTTGACCGTATCCAACACCACTTTGGACGAACGGTAGCTCTTGACCATCGACTCTGGAGCCGGCAGAGCCGGAAGCAGTTGGTTTAGGTTCGTCAACAACCTGGGTTCGGCCTGACGAAAGGAGTAGATGGACTGCTTGGCATCGCCCACGCAAAAGAAGGAGCGCGAGCCATCTCCCTCAGCGGTGATTTCCTCGGCAATCGGGGCGAGGATGCGCCATTGCACGGGGGACGTGTCCTGAAACTCATCGAGCAGGAGATGGTCGATGCGGCCATCCAATCGAAACCACATGTCTAGCTCTCGCTCGTCGATGGGCAGCGCGTTGGCCGTGTTGGGCGCCAGTGCGTGTGGCAGATCCTCGAACCCGTAAGCGCCCGTGGACCGTTTGCGTTTTTGGTAGGAGATTTCAAAGGAGTCGAGGAATTCGCTCGTAGCGCTGGTGCGAGCCACCAACAAGCTCAGCACTTCGAAGCGCACCTGGTTCATGATGGGCGTCAAGAGAGCCCGGAACTCCTCGTCGATCGGATGCGAGTAGTAGGAGGTGGCGCCAGTGAAGAAGCACTTGCCAAACCCAACCAAGCAGATGGCCTCCCACTTTCCATTGGAGACGAACCTCAAGAGGTTCTGCCGGGCCGTCACCCAGGGCTTCACTGGTGTACCCGCTTTCGTTTTTGGAAGCTCCATTTGCTCTAACGCTGCGACCGCACCCGCGAGGGCTTGCTCTCCCGTAGGCTCTCCTGGGACCAAGAAATTCCAAGCACCTCGCTTCGCTTCCAAGTGCACATTCCGCAATTCATTGACTCGAGCCAGCAGCGCTTGCTGCACGCCCCGTCCGGCATTCCCCTTGAGCATCTCGCGGACCAAGGTCGAAAAACTCTCGATGGATTCCTGGTCGAGCAAGTCCTGCAAGGA
>JBLIMI010000370.1:0-4624 GCA_047638655.1 Minisyncoccia bacterium
GAACCGCATCGGGCTGCTGCACGCCTTTATGCCCTGGTCCAAGATCGGGCTCAACGATTCCGAAGAAACCCTAGCCGAGTTGCTCAAGGAAAAGGGGTACGCCACGAGCTTTGTCGGCAAGTGGCATTTGGGACACCAGGCCCCATTCCTGCCCACGCGCCACGGTTACGACGAGTGGCTTGGATTGCCCTACTCGAATGACATGTGGCCCGTAGACTTCGATGGCAAGCCCGTGGATTCGGAACACTGGAAGACCAAGTATCCGCCCTTGCCCTTAATGGATGGTGAAGAGACCGTTGACGTAATCGCCAATCTCGATGAGCAGGGCACACTCACCCGTCGCTACACCGACCGCGCGCTGGAGTTCATTGAACGACAGGCCAAGCAAGGACCCTTCTTCCTCGAGCTCGCTCACTCCATGCCCCACGTCCCGCTTGGTGCGTCCAAAGAGTTTCAAGGCAAGACCGAGTACGGTCCCTACGGCGACGTCATCGAAGAAATCGACAGCTCCACGGGGGAAATTCTAGCGGCCCTCGACAGACTTGGGATCGCCGACAACACCCTGGTCATCTTCACCAGCGATAACGGACCCTGGCTGAACTTCGGCGATCATGCAGGATTGGCCCTGCCCCTCAAGGAAGGCAAGGGCACTATGTGGGAAGGAGGCTGCCGTGTTCCGTGCATCATGCGCTTCCCCGGTCGCATTCCCGCGGGCACCGTCTCCAGTGGCATGGCCGCTAGCGTGGATCTTTTGCCCACGATCGCGGCAGTTTGTACTGCACCACTCCCCCGGCATGCCATCGACGGCATGAGCTTGTGGCCTCACCTGCGCAACCCCGAGACTCCGAGCCCGCGCACCAGCTACTGGTTCTACTACGGCCGCCAATTGCAAGCGGTGCGCCAAGGGCCGTGGAAGTTGCACGTTCCTCACAAGTTCCGCACCTACGAACGCCTGACCCCGGGCACCAACGGCCACCCCGGCCCCACCGGAACGGGTCGTGTCTCGACCGCTCTCTTCAACCTGGATGAGGATCCGGGCGAACGCCTGGACGTGGCCGACCTGCATCCGGAAATCGTGCAGGAGCTCATGAAGGTCGTCGCCGATGCGCGCGCCGAACTCGGTGACGGCTCCCTGCAAGGAGCCGGTGCGCGCGAAAGCGGAAAAGTCGACTGAGTGCGGTAGAGTGGGGGCTCGCTCTTCAATGAACCCGAGCCCCCTGCGCTGCGATGAAGTCCCGCCTCTTCCTTTTCGTTTTCGCCATCTGCTCCAGCTACTGGGTCGCCGCTTCCCGGGACGATAGCGAGCGCTTCACCACGGACCGCAAATCCCCGGTGGAACTGAAGCTCCCCGATGAGGACAACAGCTTCGTCTTTGCCGTCTTTGGGGACCGAACCGGTGGTCCCGCGGATGGCGTCCAAGTGCTCGTACAAGCAGTCGCCGACGTCAACTTGGTCGATCCAGACCTGGTGATGACCGTCGGCGATCTCGTGGAGGGCTACAACCAAACAGCGCGCTGGAAGGATCAAGCTCGTGAGTTCTCGGGCATCATGGACGAACTCTCCAGCCCCTGGTATCCAGTCGCCGGCAACCATGACATCTACTGGCGCGGGGAGGGTCGCCCGCAAAGAGAGCACACGGAAAACTACGAAGAGCACTTTGGACCGCTCTGGTACGCGTTCCGCCACAAGCAGTGCTGGTTCATTTCACTCTTCACAGATGAAGGCAACCCAGACACCGGCGAGTACACCTTCAACAAGCCGGGCAGTCAGCGCATGAGTCCGGAGCAGTTCTCGTTCCTGGAGCGCACCCTGGAACGTGCGGCCGAAGCCCGCCACGTCTTTGTCTTTCTGCACCACCCTCGCTGGCACGCTGGCCGGTACGGGGACGACTGGGAGCACGTTCACGACCTGCTCGCCAAGGCGGGCAATGTGACCGCGGTCTTCGCGGGACACATCCACCACATGGTTTACGATGGTGTGCGCGACGGTATCGAGTACTTCACGCTCGCCACGGTGGGAGGCCATCAAGCCGGCGACGCGGCCGAGGCGGGCTACCTGCATCACTGGAACCTCGTGACCGTCCGCGAGGAAGGGCTTGCAGTCACCACGTTTCCTGTGGGAGCCGCCATGGACCCCCGACTGATCACGCCGCAGGTGGGCCAAGCCGCTCGCCAACTGATTGACGGTCTTCATCCGAGCTTCAGCCAGTCGCTGATGATTCGGCAGGACCAGGACATTCAAGAGGAGTTGCTGATCGAGGTACCCAACCCCACCGATCGCCCGATCGAGGTCGCCATCGCCCTCGAGAGCCAAGACTCGCGCTGGCGTTTCGCCCCCGACCACGATCACGCACTGATCCCCGCCGGGGAGTCTCACTCCTTCGCCTATGGGGTTGCGCGTGACGCGGGCGTGCTCGACGCGGGCTTTCGCCCACCGGTCGCCCAGATGACCATCGACTATCTGGCAGCGACCCACAGGGTGACACTCCCGAGCCGAGCCCTTGCCATCCCGATGAGCTTAGAGGCGCTTGAAGAGCCGAAGGCCCGCTCCATAGCCCTCGAGTTCGACGGCGAACGTGATCACCTGCGCATCGAACACAATGCACTCGCCCTACCCGATGGCCCCTTCACACTCGAGTGTTGGTTGCGAGGCCGCGATTTCAGAGGCCGGCGTGGGTTGATCAACAAGACCGAAGGATCGGAGTTTGGCTTCTTCGTGAATGACGGAGTACCGAACTTCATCGTCCATCTCGCAGGAAGCTATGTATCAGCAGAAGCCAGCGCTGTGCAACTTCAATCAGACACGTGGTATCACCTGGCCGGTGTCTTCGATGGTGAAGAGGTCCGGCTCTACCTGGATGGTAAACCCGTTGCATCGGCTCTTGGCGCGGGAGCCCGCACCCTGCGCAACATCCCGCTCCTCATCGGCGCCGATGTAACAGGCAGTGGCAGTTCAACTTCCCACTTCCAGGGCGTCATTGACGAGGTGCGTCTATCCACCTCCGTGCGTTACAGGGACGCGTTCGTGCCAGTGTCCAGACACGAGGCGCTGGACGACTCGACCCTCTTGCTTCTGCACTTGGACGAGCGAACGGGCATGTGGGCTTTCGATTCCTCGGCGGGCCGGCGACATGCGCGCTTCGCTGGAACCCCGAAACTGGTGGCTAGATAGAGTTCGCCGTCGGCCAGATTGGCATTTCTCCGGCTTCGTCGTACTCCACTGCAAGGTCCGCTGAACTGATACTACCCTCCCGGACACTCAAGATCATCTCGCATGATTCGGAGACAAGAGTGCGCAAGTCCACGTCGTCGTACTCGGTCTCCATGACCACGGCAGGGATTCCCATTTTCGCAAGGGCTGCAATGCAGGCTTCCTCTTCCAGTCCCACCAACTCAACCCCGTCGATGGTGGCCGCCTCCAAGCAAAGTGAGCCTAGGCGCCAATCCAGGTTGCTGTAGAACGTGATTTCAAGTCCAAGCGCCGGGTAGTCCCACTGGAGAGTTGGCTCACCATCCCCCCAATCTCGTTCCACTTCCTGCTCGGGGGGACCTAGTAGCTCAGCGACCCGCTCTTGGCTCATGCCGAACCGAACGGAACCCGCGCCAACCTTGGGATGAATCAACATGGCAAGCCTCCTCCTGAGAGTGTGCCCCGAAAATCCGGGTACCAGAGCATGTCAAAACCGGCGGTGAGAGTCACGCCCTCAGCTTCTCCGGTGCAACACGAGCCCCACCTCGCCATCGAACTCGATCTCCTGCAATTCGTTCTGCATCAACTCCTTAACCGTTTTCTGGCGGCCGCCTCCTGTCCCCCGCGCCGATGAGTAAAAACGCGATGGATTGGAACCCCTGCTCCCTCGCCAAGGACATGGCGTTGCGCACAGAGTCCCGAATGGAGCTCTCCGAAGAGCACCACTGCATGTTGATCCCTGCTACGTGAATAATCGCGTTGTGGGGCAATTTACCGGCGCCTGTCAGAACTACACCGCCCAAGGGAATCGCCCCAGTTCACAAAATGGTCCAATGCCTGCCCCGCGTTTGATTGCGCCTGAGACTCCCTGGGGCAGCAACAACCACCAAGGAATGATGTTGCGATTCCAGGCGTTGACGATCACATCCACCCTTGATCGAGCAAGTCGCCCTTAACGATGAAGGGAATCATCTCAAGCTTGTGCTGCCGGGGTCTCTTGATGAAAGCGCAGCATCCAGTTGTGGCCCTCGAGTACCCAAGTCGAACTCCTCACAGTCTAGCGCACAAGCTTCTCACTCTCGTTAAAGGACTCGATGCGATAGGTCACGAGAGCCACGTCATCTTGCAAATGCCGCATCTGGAACTCATGAATCGCGTGCCGTGTGTTCCCGGTCTCTTCGGCCAGAGAAGCAATCACAGCATCACGGTCAAAGACGCGCCCCGAGCTTTCGTGTTCGACGAAGTCCTCCAAGGGCAAACTCTGCAGCGCGGGCCGGGACGCGCGGGTTTCCGCCGACAGCAAATCAAGCTCCGAGGCCTCTAGCGAGACGCTTAGTTTGGTGTCAGTCAGCATGGCGAGCGAAAAGGAATTGCAGCACCAGCAAGAGAGAGCCGCCGCTCACACCCAGGAACATGTCAAACAGAGTGTCCTCTA
>JBLIMI010000371.1:0-4623 GCA_047638655.1 Minisyncoccia bacterium
GAGAGTACATGAAGTCCGGTGGCTCGGTCTTCTGCATGAAGCTGGCGCACTGCGCCAGCTAAGGCTCAGTCGCCTGACTCGACTTCGTCGATTCCGCGTTCGATCTCGTCAGCGGGATCAGATCCAGCTTCAGTCGCTTCCTCTTCGCCGCTCGACTTGTAGCGCCCGGAGACGTTTTGGCGGCCCATTTCGACAAGGCGCTTGGGATCCTTCTTGAGTCCCAACAGGTTCGCCTTGGACACCACACTCTTGACCGAACGGTTGAGCACCTGGGCGATGTCGAGATTCGAATACTCCGCGTACATGCTTTGCAATTGCGCGACCTCTTCCGGGGTCCAGCGCGGCATGCGAGTGGTCGAGTTCTTTCCAGCCAGTTTGCGCACGAAGGCCTTGTCCTTGGCCAGGTGCAATTCGGACGCCATCGCGCGTACGGTGACCTCGGGACGTTGAAGGATACGTGCAATGTCCCGGTCCTCGCGGGTGCCGTAGGTGCGCTTGAGTTGCGCCAACTCGGCCGGCGTCCACTCGCGGGCTTCTTGACCTTCATCAAGCGCCTTGATGTGAGCCGCAACATCAGCAGGTGAGCGCCCGAAGATGCGCGCGATCACATCCACCTCGCAGATTCCGAGGAAGCGTTTCAGTCGCTGGCATTCGCTTTCTGTCCAGGCACCCTTCCGCTCAGCCTTGGGAAAAAGCGACGCGGCCATGCGCTTGATGCTAGCCAAAGGTCGGTTCAATTCTCGGGCTATATACTCCACCTTCCGGAGGCCGTACATCTCCTTGAATCTAGCCACTTCCGCCTGGGACCATCGTCCACGGCGCGGGCTATCCGACTGATCACCACCCCATCTAGTTCGCTGCACTCCCCTCCTCCTGAAAAATGCGTTCGTGGAAGTCTAGCAACCCGAGATTCGAATTGGGCATTCTTAACTTCGGAGTCGGGCAACTTCCCCACGGCGGGTCCGTCACCGCCTTACAAATACAAAACTCCTAGCCCCATTTCGAGCATCGATCTGCCAGGGGAGCAAATTTCTCCCCTGAGGAACCCTGGGGAAGGGATTTTTGAGCCTTCCCCTGGTTCTAGACGGTTCTCCGCCCAGAATGACGGCCATCGGGAACGGGCCGGCCTCGTGGGCCCTGCTCCCAAGCCCGAGTCCCCTTCCCGGTCCCGGCCCCTGTTCACAATTTCCCGTCGCGGAGGTCAGGAGTCGCCAGGGAACCGTCGAATGAACCTTCTATGACCGAATCCTTCACCACGCCCGAAACGGCCATGCGGCGAGCCATTGAACTCGCCACGCTCGGCGTCAAGTCCGGCTGCGGGGGACCTTTTGGAGCCGTCATCGTGAAGGACGGCAGGATCATCGCGGAAGGCGAGAACCGAGTCACTTCCAGCGCTGACCCGACCGCCCACGCCGAGGTTGTGGCCATTCGGGCCGCCTGCGAGGAACTCGGAACTCATCTGCTACAAGGTTGCGAGATCTATGCGTCGTGCGAGCCCTGCCCCATGTGCCTGGGGGCGATCGAGTGGGCGCGACTGGACAAGCTGTTCTATGCAGCTACACGTCAGGACGCCGCTGGAGCAGGTTTCGATGACGAGCGGTTGTACATCGAGCTCGCTAAGGCTCCCGAAGAGCGCGATCTCGCCTGCGCACGCCTTCTGGAACAGGAGGCGCAAGAACCGTTTGAGGCCTGGGTGAGCAAGCTGGATCGAGAGCTCTACTAGCGCGTCCATCTGTACGAGCAAGCGGCTCCCATCCGCGGAGAACCGAATCTGCTTGGTGCTCTAGAGCTCACCCGGCAGATGCAGCCGCGAACAAACTCCATGGCGAAGTAGTGCAATTCACGGCCATCGCGTCGAGAGCACCCGCGTCGAAGACCTTGGCGATTCCAGGGTGGTCCAATTTCCCTAGCACCGAGACTTCCTGTTCAAAGCGTTGAACCATGCGTTCGGTCGAGATTCCCGGCCGTAGGCACTTCAACGCGACAAGCTGATTTGTGCTGTCCTGCAGGGCGAGGTAGACGACTCCCATGGCACCTCGACCCAATTCGAGCTGGAGTTGAAAAGCACCGAAACGCGCTCCCCAGATCGACGCTTCCTCCGAATCAGCGGCCAGGCTTCACCTCGCTGAAGCCGCGCCACCAGGCCCTCTAGGTCCGTGCCACCCTCGATCGCCAATCTTGGCGGAGCTTCGCGGTTGGCTGCATCTGCCTGGAGCAAGGCCCGCACCATTTCGCGTTGCTCCTCGTCCTGACACTCGCACTCCAGGAACTCCGCGAGTTCATGGGGCTCCTTGGCGAGCGCAGCTTGGAAAATCTGGAATAGGTCCGCGGGTTCGGGTTTAGACGACATGGTCCCTAGCGCCGCTGCCCAAGCTCGAAGTGTTGCCAAGGTCCGACCCGCTGGCCGTCCTGGAAACGACCAGTGGCCTCCAAGGAACCGTCTTCGTGAAACAACGACCACAGACCGGAGCGCTGACCACTAACGAAGCCGCCCTCTTCCCGGAGGTCTCCGCTTTCGTACCAGAAGCGCCAATACCCTTCGCGAGTTCCCTGACGCGACAGGCCTTCTGCGGAGAGAGTCCCATCCGCGTGCCAAAACTTCATCGGACAGAGCCTCCCCGCATCGAGTGTGGACGAGGCGAGCAATTGGCCATTCGCATGCCAGCGGCGAAACTCCCCCACGAGTTCGCCTTCGTGAAAATTGGCCTCAGACAGGCGGGCACCGCTCGGGTACCAGCGCTGCTCCTTGCCTTGTTTGAGGGTGTGTCCATCGGGGTAGACCACGATGGACCATGAGTGAACCAGAGTCCCCGTTTCCGGATCCACTTGCCTCAAGCGGCGATAGTCGAGGTCCTGAGCGGAAACTTCAGGCTGGACGGCAGGTCCAATCCCGGATCGGGGCGGCGTGGATCCGCAAGCCGCGCTCATCAGCAGGATGGCGAGGCCACTCATCAAGTGCACGGGATGGGGGTTGGTCATGGGAAGCAGCCTGAAAGCCGAGAATAGTCGCTTGGGGGGGGCCATGCCATGCTTCAGCCAGAGTGAGACCGGTCAGAGTCCTACGCTTGGGGAACCTTGACGTCCACGTCAGGGCCCGCACGGCTTCCCGAAAGCGGGCACCAGGGCACCCCGTTGAGCGATATTTGGGATAGTCTTGGCTGTCTATCCGAGCCCATCGATTGATTACCCATCCTATGAAAATCCCCTCCTTGGTTGTCTTTTCGGCCCTCGCCCTTGTTGGCCCGCTCTTCGCGCAGGCGCCCCCCGGGGAAGGCCCGGCGATGGGAGGTAACCGCATGCACCAGAGTGATGTGGTGGGAGGAAACTACACGCTGGACGAACTACGCGCCCACGGGCAGATGATCTTCTCCACGCCCTTCAACAAGCTGGACGGTTACGGGGACGGACCCATCAACCCTCTCGACACGACCTCGCCGGGCGGACGGCCGACCTTGCAAGGCAATGGGACTTTCCTGCGCGTGAATGGGCTCGATGCGCAAACCTGCATTGAATGCCACAGCGTGGGCTCCAACGCCATCGCACCTTTTCGCTTCGGTATCGGTGGTGTGGGTGGTTCCAACAGCAACGCCATCGGCGGGCCCCGCAACATTGATGTGGACGATGAGGTGGGCGCTGGTTTCGCGAGCTTCGACGGTCGCTACATCAACCCGCCTTTCCTCTTTGGCTCAGGCGGTGTGGAACTGGCTGGCAAAGAGATGACTCAAGACCTGCAGCGGGCCAAACACCTCGCTGCCTCGATGCCCGACGTTTCGGTTCCGCTCATCACCCACGGAGTCAGCTTCGGCAGCCTCACTTGGAGCACGGCACTGGGCGGGCTCGACACCAGTCAAGTCGTCGGCGTCAGTGATGATCTTGTCGTGCGCCCTTTTGGGCGCAAAGGTGAGTTCGCCACCGTGCGCGACTTCGATGTGGCAGCCATGGAATTCCACCTGGGCATGCAGCCGGTCGAAGTGGTCGGCCACGGGAATGATGGGGATGGCGATGGAGTGGTCGACGAAGTCTTCGCCGGCGAACTCTCCGTGCTGCACCTCTTCAACGTCACGCTTAAAGCACCCGTCACGGATGCACCCAGCCCGGAGAGCCTGGCGGGTGAAGCCTTGTTCCAGTCCATCGGCTGCGTTGAGTGTCACGTACCGACACTGGAAACCCGCAAGCAATTGCTGCCCCTGACTTTCCCCGAAGTGCACAACAAGCCCTTCAACAACGGCTACATGAATGTGAGCCTGTTCGGTGGCAATGCCGGCTTCCAACCCAATGGAGTTGGTGGTGTGAGCGTTCCGCTCTTCAGCGACCTCAAGCGTCATGACATGGGCCCTGTCCTAGCAGAGTCCACGGGGCACGCCTTGGCGGCTCAATTCGTCACGGCGAGGTTGTGGGGTGTGGCGGACACGTCCCCCTACATGCACGACGGTCGCGCAACAACCTTGACCGAGGCCATTCTACTCCACGGTGGAGAAGGGCAGACGGCACGCAACAACTTCGATGTCCTCTCCGACACGGAGAAGATTGCCGTGCTCACTTTCTTGCGTACCCTTCGCACGCCCCTCGACCCGACGGGCGGGCTGTAGGGCGAAAAGGACGAGTCGATCGACCCCGGCGCAC
>JBLIMI010000372.1:0-4615 GCA_047638655.1 Minisyncoccia bacterium
CGCTGCTCTCGTCCATGTACCTGCCGATCATCCTGACCCTGGGCAGCCTGGCCACGGCCATCGCGCTGATCAAGGGCGGAATCGAGGTCTCGAGCGGATTGATCAGCCTGGGAACCCTGGTGGCCTTCCTCTCCTACACGCGCATGCTGTTTGAGCCCATGCAGCAACTTGCCCACATTTTCAGCGAGCTGCAGATGGCCCAGGCCTCGGGCGAGCGCATCGTGGAGCTATTGGATACAGAACCTGCCATCTTCGACTCCGAAGATGTGCTGGAGCGCAAGCGTTTGCAGAGCGAACAGCCGGTCCCCGCCATGGCGGACGACGGCATGCCCACGGGCGTGGGCGACATCCGCTTCGACAAGGTCAGTTTCCACTACGGAGCCGCCGACGAAAAGGACCCCACCATGGTCCTGAAGGACATCGACATGGTGGTCCAAAAGGGCGAAACCATCGCCCTGGTCGGGGCGACCGGCGGCGGCAAGACCACCTTCATCAGCCTCTTGTGCCGGTTCTACGAACCCACCGCAGGACGCATCCTGATCGACGGCGTGCCCATGCAGGACCGCAGCCTCTCCTGGTTGCAGTCCGAATTCGGCATCGTGCTCCAGGACCCGCACCTGTTCAGCGGCACGGTCATGGAGAACATTCGCTACGGTCGCCTGGAAGCCACCGATGAGCAGGTGCTCGAAGCCGCCCGTTTAGTCGGTGCCGACCCCTTCATCGAAAAGCTGAAGGGCGGATTCCTGTTCGAAGTGGGCGAAGGTGGTGCGCGTCTCTCCGCCGGTGAACGCCAATTGGTCTCGTTCGCGAGGGCCCTACTCAAGGACCCCTCGGTCCTCGTCATGGACGAGGCCACCTCCCACATCGACACGGAGACCGAGCACCACATCCAAAAGGGTCTGGCGCGCATCCTCGAGAACCGTACCTGCGTGGTCATCGCCCACCGCCTCTCCACCATCGAAAACGCCGACCGCATCCTCGTGGTGCACGCCGGCGAAATCGTGGAAGAAGGCAACCACGCCGAACTCATGGCCCTCAAAGGCCGCTATTGCCAACTGCACTCGCACCAAAGTCTGTCCGCTTCGGGCGACATTTGGTAGTTGCCAGCACGGCCACATGAAACGAAGAGGGGGGCGCTGCTCGCAGCGTCCCCCTCCACTGGTTTCACGATTGGGACAGGCCGGCGAAGCCAAGGCCCGACACCACTCCGTGGGTCCGGCAAGGAGGCGGTAGGATCGCGTTCGCGGATTGGAACAACGGTGTGAATCGGTTCGCGCGATTAGAATAGGCAGGCCCAACTCCCCGCATTTACGCACCTGCACTGCCCATCCCCTCCTTCTCCCTGCACACCAAGCCGCAGCCGCAGCCTTCCCTGCACTTGCCGCACCCGCCCGTTCGCGTAGTGGCATGGCTCTGCCTTGGCTTGAGCGCTGCACTGCTGGGTTGCAGCTCGGACCCCTCCCCCAAGAAGAGTCCCAATGTGTTGGTGATCGTTCTCGATACGCTGCGCGCGGATCACCTGACCTGCTTACGGGTATGAAAAGGACACCAGTCCCCATTTGAATACGTTTGCGGAGGATTGTGTTGTGTTCGAGGGTGCCCAAGCCAGCGCACCTTGAACCGCTCCCTCGCTCATCTCGATGATGACTTCGCTCTACCCGGATACGCATGGGGTATCCGACAACAAGAACCTCACGTCCTTACCCGAAGGCGTGGATACGATGGCTGAGTTGCTGAAGCGTCGGGGGTATGCGACCGCTGCTTTCACGGAGGGGGGTTACGCCAAAGCGACTTTTAGCCTCGGACAAGGCTTTGACTTGTACCCCGACAACCCGGGCGACGAGCATGGTTTCGGATCTCATCGAGACGCTCCCAGTCGCCTGATTTCGAACATGGACCGGCTCCTACCTTGGTTGGCGGAACGTCCCCCCGAACAACCGTTCTTCGGGTTCTTCCAGACCTACGAGATCCACGCTCCTTTCCGAGCCCCCGAAGAGTACGTTCGGCACCACCAACCCGATTTCGACCTAGAGCAAGAGCATGTGGAAAGCTCGACCGCCATCGAGAATTGGAACGCGGGAACAGACCTCACCCAATGGGAGTTACGCCTGCTGCAACGCCACCTGCTGCGTTGCGGATTCGTAGGCATGCCGCGGCTGGAGCGCGGTGCGGAATGGCTCGAGTAAGGCGACCAGCACGGTGTCGAATTGCACCGACAGAAAATGGGCGAGGATCCTGACCTGTCCGCTTGGATTACGAATCTCTACGAAGAGGAGGTCGAATACACCGACCACGAACTGCAACGACTTTGGCAAGCGCTGGCCGCGAATGGCCAACTGGACGACACGATCGTGTTCATCGTGAGCGACCACACCGAAGGACTCGGGGAGCATGGCCAAATCGAGCATGGGGCGGTGCTGTACGAAGAATCGCTCAACGTGGCCATCATCATGCATGTCCCAATGCCAGGGTTTGAACCTCGCAGGATCGCCTACCCCGCCAGGACCGTCGATATGCTTCCCACGGTTCTGGAGCTCTTGAACTTCGCCTCGGGGTCGACGGAGTTGCAGGGCGAGAGCTTGGTCGATGTGTTGCGCGGCGCAACCCGAACTCCGCCCCCCTCCTTCGCCCGGGGCGATGCTTGGGGCATCGACCAACACTCTATTCTCGACAAGGAATGGCGCCTCATCGCGGACAACAAGACCGAAGAACGGGAACTCTACAATCTCACGGAGGACCCCGACGAATCCGTGAACCTGCCGGAATCACATCCGAAGATCGCCCAGCGCATGGGCAAGGCCTTTTCGAAACTGCGCGCCCTGGGTGCCAAACTTCGCCTGCGCAGCGGCGCCGGTCAGGACCTTGCGGTCGTAGACCCGGCAACCCAGCGGGAGCTTCAAGGGCTCAGCTACGGGGATGGACACGATGCAACCCCCGGGGACTAGCAGGCCACGGGGCTCCCGTGGGGCCATTTTCGAGATCGCTGCGGGCGAGCCGCAGCGGGAAGTCCATGGGCCCGAGCTCGAAGGTGATCCGGGAATGCACTCCCCATGGCGGCCAGCACGGGTTTGCCCCGTCCGGGGGGGGGCACTGGCAACGGGCCCCAAAGTGTTACTGTAAGGCCACTGTAGAGCGTGTTGCTCGGACCTTTCCTACCGATTCTCGGAGCAGGTCGCTATTCGGACCTTTCCTACCGATTCTCGGAGCGGGTCGGTATTATAGGGTCGCCCCACGCGAGCGGTTCCGCTCGAGATAGTTGGTTGGCCCTTTCCATAGTAACGGAGATTTCGCCTGTGATGAATCAAACCTCCCCGCTCTTCCTACTGGCCGCTGGGATTCTGGTTGCCACCAGTTCCCTTGCTGGCACAGCGATGGACACTGTCGCTCCCACCGAGGTGGATCTGACCTTCCGCACCCTACGGACCTGGGACGTGCACCTTCCCGCCGAGGCCTTCGCCCCCATCGGAAAATCGATCCCCTTTGCCGCAGCAGGCGCTTCTGGGCTGAAGGTAGCCATCGAAGAAGGCTCCCTGCGCATCGACCGCAATGGTGATGGCGAACTCGACGGAAAGGTCGAAACCCCCAGCGAGGACAAAAAGAGCCAGCTGGTGGTCTTCCGCCTGAACGAGGGCACCGAGAACGAGTCCTCCTACGCGATTCGCGTGAGGAACGATGGACGTTGGTCCTACGCTCCCGCCGGTGCCATGGAAGGCAAGGCCGGCAATACGCGCTTCATGATCTTCGATCAAAACAGCAACGGTCGCTTCGATGATTATGGGGTCGACGCAATGATCGTTGGACGGGGCAAGACCGCGAGCTTCCTCTCCCACTCGATCCACATCGACGGGAAATTGCACCAACTATCTATCAGCGCCGACGGCAAGACCGCGAGCCTCGCTGCCTTCGCTGGCGCCACGGGCAAGCTAGACCTCGGAAGCGAATTGACCACCAAGGCCAAAATGCGCTCGGTGATCGTCAACTCGGAAAACGGTGAGCACTCCTTCGAGCTCTCCCGTGCCCTGATGGCCAAGGGTGGCCTGAGCGTGCCCGCAGGTAACTATGTCTTGCACTCCGCCCAAGTGGTACTCGGCAAAAGCCACGCCGACATGACCACCGGAAACTCGAAGCCCGTCAGCGTCGAAGCCGGCAAGACCGCCACCCTCAGCTGGGGCGGCCCCGTGAACGCCAAGTTCGGCTACAAGCGCGGTGGAGACGAACTTCAGATCGCCCCGGGCGACATCCTCTACTACGGAAGCGCAGGCGAGGTGTACTCCAACTTCATGCCTCTCGGCTCCTCCCCTCGTTTTGCGATCAAGGAAAAAGCCACCGGCGACGTGCTCGTCAACGCCGTCTTCCCCGGCAACTGCTGAGGCATCGGCTTTGCACCGGTCACCGTGAGTGTACCGGCCAACACCGAAGTCATGATTTCAATGATTGCTGACAACTGGGCCTTTGGCGAGGTCAAGGGCGTTTCGAACGGAGTTCTGTAACCCACCCCTGACTGCACGGTAGTCAGTTCACAAGCGGGGCTCCGGCATTGAGCCGGGGCCCCGCGATCACACCCTAGAAATGAATTTGCGAAGCCTACTCCACTTCCCAGTCGCCACTTTCCTGC
>JBLIMI010000373.1:0-4613 GCA_047638655.1 Minisyncoccia bacterium
CGCGAATGCTACGGACCGGAGCCATTTGTGCGCATCGTGAAGGAACGTAGCGGTCTCTATCGGTACCCGGAACCCAAGATTCTGGCGGGCACCAACTTTGCGGATGTGGGCTTCCAAAAAGACCCAAACTGCAACCGCTTGGTGGTCATCGGCGCTATCGACAATCTCGTCAAAGGAGCCGCCGGTTCCGCCGTACAGAGCATGAACTTGATGTGCGGTTTCGACGAGAGAGTGGGCCTCGACTTCGTTGGCTTGCATCCAGTCTAAGGAGCATTCAGACTATGAACAATCAAATGCAACCGATCGTGATCAAAGTGGGTGGTAGCGAGGGCATCGATCTGGACTCCCTCTGTGATGACGTGGCGAGTCTCGTGCGCGAGGGTGTACCGCTCGTTCTGGTGCACGGCGGTTCCGCCAAGACCAATCAAGTCGCGGAACAGTTGGGGCATCCAGCCCAGTTCGTGACGTCCCCCTCGGGATTCACTAGCCGGTTGACGGATCGCACGGCCCTCGAAATCTTCGAGATGGTTTATTGCGGTTCTGTGAACAAGGGGATCGTTGAGAGATTGCAAACCCGTGGGGTGAATGCGATCGGCCTCTCCGGATTGGACGGCCGCATTTGGGAAGGCAAACGCAAGAAGAACATCCGGGTGGTGCAAGACGGAAAGGTGCGCGTCCTCCGCGATTCCTGGACGGGGACGGTTGAGCGTGTCAATGTGGACCTGCTACGGAGCATGATGTCCGCGGGCTACTTGCCCGTCTTGACTCCCCCCGGTTGCAGTGTGGATGGAGAGGCAATCAATGTGGATGGCGACCGTGCCGCGGCACGTACGGCTCAGGCCCTCGGCGCCGATACCCTGTTGCTGCTCTCCAACGTGCCTGGATTGCTACGGGAGTTCCCGGATGAGGGCAGCTTGATCAATGAGATTCCGTTGCCCGAGTTGGATGCAGCAATGGAGTTCGCCGAGGGGCGCATGCGAATCAAACTGCTTGGAGCGAGAGAGGCTCTCGAAGGGGGAGTGGATCGCGTTGTGTTGGGAGATGCACGCGGAGAAGAGCCCGTACGTCGCGCGCTCGAAGGAACAGGAACCGTTTTGTTTGGAGGTAAGTGATGAACACAGATACAAATGCAATGCTCCGTGAACGCGAGTTACGACACACAAGTGGTGTCTACGGAACGAAGCCTATAGCGATCGTGCGGGGCAAGGGCGCTCGGGTCTGGGACGCAGATGGAATGGAGTACATCGATTGCTCGGCCGGCCACGGTGTGGCGTGTCTGGGCCACGCTCATCCACGCCTGGTTCACGCTGTTTCCAATCAAATGGGCCGCATCAGTAGCTTGGCCTCATCTTTCCCCAACGATCAGCGTGCCGAATTCCAGGAGCGCTTGGTGGACTTCCTGCCCGCTGGCTTTGAGCGTTTGTTCCTGTGCAATTCGGGAACGGAAGCCGTGGAAGCTGCCTTGAAGTTTGCCCGGATCTCTACGGGCAGGACCGGCATTGTGGCCGCGCAAAGAGGCTTTCATGGTCGCACCATGGGTTCGCTTTCATGCACTTGGGAGAAGAAGTACCGCAAGCCATTTGAGCCTCTGCTGCCCGACGTGCAGCATGCGCCGTTTGGACGCCTGGCTGCTTTTGGCGAACGCATGAACGAAGACACCGCCTGCGTGATCGTCGAGGTCGTCCAGGGCGAAGGCGGCGTACGTCCGGCCACAACCGAATTCTTGAGAGGCCTGCGACAGATCTGCGACGAGAAGGGTGTGTTGCTCATTTTTGATGAAGTGCAAACGGGGTTCGGGCGCACCGGAATGGGCCTAGCCCTGGAGCACAGTGGGGTGGCGCCCGACTTGATCGCACTTGGCAAAGCGATCGGTGGTGGGATACCCATGGGTGCCGTGGGCATCGGGGCCAAAGTCGAGGAACTGGCGCCGGGAATTCATGGGTCCACTTTCGGGGGCAATCCCCTGGCTTGCGCTGCCGGTCTTGCAAGTCTGAAGGTCCTAGAAGAAGAGGGCCTGGTTGAACGATCGCGGACGCTGGGGGCGCGCTTCAAGGCCAGACTCGAGCAGATCGATTCCCCAGAAATTCGCGAAGTCCGCGGCCTTGGCTTGATGGTGGCGGTTGATCTGCGTGTGCGCGTGGCGCCGATTCTTGCGGCCTTGCAGTCACGGGGGGTGATCGCGCTCCCGGCAGGCCCGACCGTCTTGCGATTCTTACCGCCGTTGGTGATCGAAGAGTCGGATCTGGATCGCGTGGCCATCGAGGTGGAGGGTGTTATTGCCCAACTAGTTCACCAGGAGCCCGCTCGATGAATGTCAATGTCCAGTTGCTGCACTCGATGGTGTCGACCCCGAGCGTCTCGGGCGATGAGGGAGCCGTTGGCGAGGTCCTGGTTTCACATATGAATGCCAATGGTTTCGACGCGCGCGTGGACGAGGTGGGCAACGCCATCGGTTTGCGCTCGGGTGCTGCCGCTCCCGATGGGGCTGCGCGGCGCTGTGTTGTTCTCTTGGGTCACATTGATACGGTGCCCGGTCAATTCCCCGTGCACATCAAAGAGGGTCTGCTCTATGGGCGGGGATCAGTGGATGCGAAAGGATCCATCGCCACATTCACCCGTGCTGTGGCTCAAGTGACGCCTGCGCCGGGCGTGGACTTGGTGGTGATCGGATGCGTGGAAGAGGAAGTCTCCACTTCCAAAGGGGCGCGCCATGTGCGCGAACTATTTGCACCGGAGGTGTGCTTTATCGGAGAGCCAAGCGGGTGGGATGCGATCACGATTGGCTATAAGGGATGCTTGCGCTTTCAAGCAGAGTTCGTTGCACCTGTGGGGCACTCGGCGGGTCCGATTGCTCCCGTGGCAGAACTTGCTGCGGACCTTTGGCAAGCATTCAAGAGTTGGTGCGCCGAACACAATCAAGAGCACGAACGGCTCTTCGACCAAGTCCTGCCGAGTCTCACCGAGTTTGTGACAACGAGCGACGGCTTGCACGATCGCGTGCGCCTGCGGGTTGGTTTTCGGCTACCGCCGGCTTTCGACATCGGAGTCTTGCGGGCCATCGCGAAGGATGTTGCTCCAGAGGCGCAGGTGGAGTTCAGCGGACACGAGCCGGCTTGGCAATCCAAGAGTACTTCGCCGGTGGCACGCGCCCTGCGCCGCTCGATTCTCCAAGCAGGTGGCCGAGGTGCCTTCAAGAAGAAGACCGGGACCTCAGACATGAACGTGGTGGGGCCCGCCTGGGATTGCCCGATCGTTGCGTACGGTCCCGGGGATAGCTCCCTCGACCATACCCCGAATGAGCATCTGAGTTTGGTGGAGTACGAGCAGGCCATCGAGGTCCTGGGCGCCGCTCTAGTGAACGGTGGTTGGGCTCTGGGCAGCTGAATTTCGCCGATGCATCTCGGGGAACAAGTGCGCGAGCACGCTGATTCGAGAGCGAAATGTTTTCTCCCAACCCTCCTTCAGGGCCAATTTCGTCAAAATACACGCCCAGGACTCATTCTCCTGGCCGGATCAACTTGACGCATTTGAGAGTCTGGGGGACTATTTAGGGCTGACCAGCACCCCCTACGACCTGATTATTCAGGACTAAGAATACATGGCTATCCGGAACTCGCTGCGCCTCTCGGCCAAACTGACTGTTATCGCTTCCTTCACCGCCGTCGCGGTGGGTTTTGCGCTGCAACCCATGAGCACCCAGATTCAGACGACTCTGAATGACTGGATGATGCCGGGCACGCAGGAGAACACGATCAACGTTAGCTTGGCATCGGGAGACACCTGTTCCAATTGCCATGGCTATTACGACGACGCGATCGAGCCGTTCTCGAACTGGTCGGCAAGCATGATGGGGCAGGCCAGCCGAGATCCGATTTGGTACGCCGCCATGGCGGTGGCCAATCAAGACTCGGCATTCGCCGGCGATCTTTGCATTCGCTGCCACGCTCCAAACGGTTGGCTCCAGGGGAAGAGTGTTCCTACCGACGGTTCCGCCCTCGACGTCTTTAATGGCGACATGGACGGCGTGGGGTGTCACTTCTGCCACCGGATGGTAGACCCGATTACGGACCCCGAGAATCCCCCTGAGGATGTCGGCATCTTGGGTGGACTAACAACGCAGATTCCGACCAACCCGCATTCGGCGCAGTATGTTGTCGATCCTGAGGATCGCCGCCGCGGGCCTTTCGACCTTGGGGCCAACTTCGGTTACCACGAATGGCGTGAGTCTCCCTTCCACCAGGAAGCCAGTCTGTGCGGCACATGCCACGATGTGAGCAACCCTCTCTACAGCCGCCAAGTCGATGGCACGTACGCATTGAACGCGCTGGACGCGGAGCACCCCACACATGTGAAGGAAGATTACTTCCCTGTGGAACGCACCTACAGCGAATGGCTCTACAGCCAGTTCGCGCTTGAGGAAATCGAGATGAATGGCCTCTTCGGCGGAAACAAGTCCACCGTCTCCACATGTCAGGATTGCCACATGCCCGACGGCAGTGGACGCGCAGCAGCACCACAGTGGGGAGCCGCCTACCGCGATGACTTGCCCTTGCACTTCTTCAACGGCGGCAACACTTGGGTCCTGCGGGCAGTCCAGTCGCTGTACCCAGACT